>CALXBQ010000067.1 GCA_944386595.1 uncultured Clostridia bacterium | reverse complement strand
AGGATGTGTTGAATGGCTGGACGATGCGGGAATGGTAAATATCTGCTACTGTCTGAACTTCCCGGAACTGCCGCTTCAGGGCAACTACGACGATACGAAATATAAGATTTACTTTGCCGACAGCGGTTTGCTTGTGGCCATGTTGGATGAAGAAGCCCAGAAGGACTTGCGGGCCAACAAAAATCTCGGAGTTTATAAGGGTGCGCTTTACGAAAATGTTGTTGGCGAAGCTCTGGTCAAAGCTGGATACAAACTCTATTACTATAAGCGTGTCGATTCTTCCTTGGAACAGGACTTCTTCGTCAGAACGGCAAGTTCACTGATTCCGATTGAAGTGAAGGCCAAAAACGGGACTGCAAAATCTATGAGAACCCTAATCAGCAGCGAGAAATATGCTGATATTCATTGCGGCATTAAATTCACCGGCGGGAATATCGGATATCGTGATAATGTCTATACCTTCCCTTACTTCTGCGCTTTCCTGCTGAAACGCTACCTGGCTGGAGCCAGTATCTAATGTCAAGCCGGATTCTTGTCATGTGCTCAGCAACTGACAAGAATGACAACAAGTCACATCGGAGCTGGCCATTAACGACTGATTCGTTAATGCGACAGACTCTTTCTTGATACAAAAATAACGCCCACCATTTGTGAGCGTTATGCTTTATGTGAGTCTTATAGTTTTCCGCTTTGTCCCTCTGCTTCTGTCTTTCCTAAGATATAGAGGAAAGCGGGTGCAGGGACGCGCAGAATAGGTACTATTGTTTCGTGTTTGGTGATGCCAAAATCGTCAAGCCGTTTTGTGATTAAAAAAGCGTCCGTGACTTTGGATTTTCCGTCCCGGCATAGCTCGACAATGGCATCCGTTACCGCAATGTGGGAATTGTTACGGTATTTCACTTCACAGAGAATCTTCTGGCGGGGAAGCTCTACCACCACATCGACTTCTTTCCGATTGTCCTTCGCCTTTCTGAAATAGCCGAGGCTTGCCGTGCTGCCCTGATAGAAGGAAACCATATGCTTGTAGACGGTGGTTTCCACCATTGCGCCCAGTTCCTTTTCGTCTGAAAGCACATCGTCAATCATCAGCACTGCATTACGGATGGCCGCATCTGCAATAAAAATTTTCGGCTTCCCTTTTAAAGCGCCTTTGCTACCCACATCCATTGGCTTTGCCAGATAAATGAGATTGGACATTTCCAGCGCCTTGATGTAGCTGTCAATGGTTGTGATAGATGTATTCTCCAGTTCTTTTGCCGCCTTCGTTGCGTTAAAAATTTCCGTGGAGTTCATACACAGATAGAGAAACAGTTTTTCCATCAACAGCGGGCTTCGGATATTAAAGAGGGACAGCACATCCCGCTTGATTACCTTATCCACCACATCTTCCCGCAGCATTCTTTGTGCGTAGGCGTCATCGTCTGATAACACCAGCTCCGGAAAACCGCCGATCATAAGATAACGGTTAAAATGATTTTGCAGTGGAGTGAATTGATCCATCAGGTTGCCAAGCTGCGTCGGACTCATACTTTTAAGCTCGGATAAGCGTAAATCATCCGGCAGAAGAGGCAAATCCAGATCAAGCAGTCTGCAATACTCATAAAAAGACATGGTTGGAATTTTGAGAACGCTCCACCGTCCCGTACCGCTGTCTGCGGAACCCTTTTCTAAGACAGGGCTGGCGGATCCCGTGGCGACCAGCCGAATATCCTTCCGGCTGTCGTAAATCACCTTCATCCAGAGTTCCCAATTTTCGGTGTACTGCACTTCATCAAAAAGGATATACCTTGTGCCTTCAATGGGGTACATCGTCTCATAAATGGACAGTACATTTTCCGCACTCTCAAGTTTCAGAATCGGATTATCAAAGGTGGCGTACAGAATATTTCTGGGATTTATGCCTTCGTCAATCAGATGGTCGATTATCTGATACAGAATCGTCGTCTTGCCCACGCGCCTCATGCCAGATAAAACGGCAAACCTTCGGATGCTCTTATGGGTGAGCGTTTTCAAAGCCTCGTAATAAGCCAGTCTCTTTTGCGGCTTACTTTCATCTTTGATGGCAGAAGGTGTGCGCCACCAAGGGTTATACTGCCGCAATACTTTCATGACCTGTTCATCATTTACAATCGCCATAATACACCTCCATAACACTATATTTCCAACGAAGTTTCTCAATTATACTATCGCTTTTATCTTGGAATTTACAAAGTATATTATATCAATAGTAGAAGCAAATTGCAAGTCATGTTGTGTAAACAGGCAAACACGAGGCAAAAATGCACCTGCGGCAGGATATTTATCCGCAGAAGGCCGAACGATATCTGGAAAGTATAGAGTACTATCTTCAGAGTATTACGCAGCACTATCGCTGCGACTGCACCGCAGATGATATGCATACCTTGTTTGAAACTGCAGAGGAAGTACTCGATATGGTTCTTTTCGGAATTCTGCATCAGTCGGAGGCCTGAAACCTCTGCAGAACACGGTATACCGGGATGCAAGGGTCAGCCTCCTATAGCATATCTGTGCATGGTATCGAGAAGCAGTTCGATCGTGTCCCGGTTTTTTTCCTTAAACAGATACTGAGCATATGGAGACATACCGTAAGAAAGAAATATCATAGCCGAAAGGTTACTGAGAACTTTTGGGTCAGGCTTCCTTTTTCCTCTGCACAGGAGAGCCGTCACCTTCTCGAAGAATCTCTCCTCAAAAGCTCTGAACCGCTCCCACAGTTCCTCTCCTGCCTTCTCCCTGATTTCAATCATGTCTATGTAATTGGCAAAACGTGAATCAAGAAATATTTCCCTGTAGAGCATTCTTATTTCCTCGTCGGATGCGCCGGCTTCCTTCGCTTCTCTCAGCCTGTCGTACTCCCTCTCCATCTGCCAGGCTATGGCTTTCAGGAAGTACTCCTCCTTTGAATCAAAAAGAGCATAGAAATAACCCTTGGAGGCTCCGATAAGCTTTACCAGCTGTTCCACCTTGACATTTTTATAGCCCCTCTCGGATATGAGCCTGAAGCCTTCGTCAAAGAGCACTTCCCTGTGCCTGTCCTTTTCAGCTTCCGTAAATATCTTTGGCATATATTATCACCTCTGCCCGTATTTTATCACACTTTCTATCCGGCGAAAATCCGGAAATCACGCAGCCGTCTTATCCCATGACGTCATTGAAGATCCGTTCGATTTGTGCTAAGCTTTTTATCGTAAGGCGGAATTTCCGCCGAAGAAGGGAGATGATGATTGAAATGATAATCGACTTTGGCAATATAACGCCTGCATACTCGGAACACTTCAAAGGCGGTGACGGAACCGCAGTTATAAGGAAATTCGAAGATGAGAGCAACAAAATCATGCTGTTCAGGCTTCCTGCCGGAACGTCCGTAGGCGTTCACAGACACGAAGGCAACAGCGAAATAATCTATATTCTGGAGGGCTCCGGTTCAGCCTTTGACGAAGAAGCGTGGATTCCGGTCAAAGCCGGCGCCTGCCTGTACTGCGCGGAAGGGCAGACCCACGGCCTTAAAAACGACGGAGAAAAGGATCTCGTATTCTTCGCAGTCGTCCCGGAGCATCACTTGTAAAAAAATTGATTCCTTAATGTTATTTTAATTTTTCATGAATATAATGACGCCATAATCAACGTTAAAGATTTTGATCGAACACCATAGATAACATGTTTGACAGTTAAGAGGAGGGTTTTATCATGAGAAAGAAATTACTGGCAGCTTTACTGGTATCGGCAATGGCTCTTGCGGGACTTACGGCCTGCGGCGCGGACCCGGGAGATCTGACGAGCGGTGACGGCGGACAGACAGAGGCGGAAAATAACGGAGGAACCGGCGAAAGCATCGACGGCGAAACGGCGATGGCAAATGCAAAATCTGCAGCCCTTGCAGACGCGGGACTGACCGAGGATCAGACCATAGGAATCGGCGTAAAGCAGGAATTTGACGACGGAGTCAGCCTCATAGAAGTGGACATATACACTCCTGACATGGACTACAGCTACTCGGTAAGAGCCGACAACGGAACCATCGTGGAGAAGGAATCTTCCGTTCCGCCTAAGGCCGGGGACATAAACACCAGTACCCCGGTAACGCCGGCGGAGGCGGTTGAAAAGGCTCTGGCTCAGGTCAGCGGCGCAACCCAGGACAACCTGCGCATGAAGTACGACTTTGACGACGGTATGTCCCTTTACGAAATAGAGATCATATATAACGGCGTGGAATACGACATGGAAATAAACGCTGATACCGGCGATATAATCCAGTCGTCCCAGGAACCCCTTTCAATGAATTAAAGGTATTTACAGCCGCCTCGATCTGAGGCGGTTTTTCTTTTGCGCTTAACAAAATGTGAAAAATTTCACGAAAAACATTATTTTTTAAAGAAATGCACCGACTTTGTAAAAAGAATGAAAACCTTGTTGACAAAAGGGTTAGTCAGCGTTAACCTATCGATGAAATCTATATCATTTATACATTTTATGGAGTAAAGCAATGACAGAAAAAAGAGATCTTAAGAAACAGCTGGGCGCCCTGTCGGCAACTTCGGTTGTAGTCGGGTGCGTAATCGGCGCAGGCGTATTCTTTAAGCCTTACGCCATCTATCAGGCTACCGGCGGAGCTCCGGGAATCGGTATGCTGGCATGGATCGTGGGCGGACTTGCAAGTATCTTTGCGGCCCTGACCTTTGCCGAGGTTGCCGTACTCATTCCTAAGACCGGCGGTATGGTCGCGTACCTGGGCGAGGTGTTCAACGAGAAAATCGGCTTCCTGGCAGGCTGGATGCAGGTAATCATATTCTACCCGGCGTTCCTTGCGGGATACGGCGTAAAGGTTGGCGACGAGCTTTCCGTTTACGTGGGAGAGCAGTTCGCGCTTCCTATTTCCATAGGTACCATTATAATAATGGTGGCTCTGAACACCCTGGGCAACAAGACCACGGGCGGCATTCAGATCATATCCACCATATGCAAGCTGATACCGCTCTTCCTCATTATGATCTTCGGATTTATAATCGGAAGCGGCGACAATCCGGTATTCACGCCGATGGTTGCTGAAGGCAAGAGCGCTCCTGCAGTACTCGGCACCACTCTCCTTGCCGTTCTCTTCGCATTTGAAGGCTGGACCAACGTAGGCGCCATCGCCGGAGAAATGAAGAATCCGGGAAGAGACCTGCCGCGCGCTATCGTAGGCGGCGTATCCATCATCATGGCGGTTTACTTCGTTATAAACCTGGCATACCTTTGGGTACTTCCTGCTGACGAAATGATGAATCTTGAGTCACCGGCAGCTGCGGTAGCCGAAATCATCTTCGGTTCCACCGGCGGTCTCATCATCAAGATAGGAATCATAATCTCGGTAATCGGCGCAGCCAACGGCTTCCTCATGTCGGGATCCAGGGTTGCATACCTGCTGGGCGAGCAGAACTCAATGCCTTTCAGCAAGGCTCTTGCAAAGCTGAACAAGAACAGCGTGCCTTCCAATTCCGTAATCCTCATCGGATTCATCGCATGCATCTTCTCCATCAGCGGACAGTTTGACATGCTCACAAACCTGGCGGTATTCTCCTGCTGGATATTCTACACGCTGACGTTCGTTTGCGTAATCCGCCTGAGACAGACCCAGCCGAACCTTGAGAGAAAGTACAAGGTTCCTCTGTATCCGGTAATTCCGGCTCTGGCAATCTTAAGCGGCGTTTACGTAATCATAAGCCAGCTGCTCCTTTCGGGAACCGCAAACACTCTCCTTTCAATAGGAAGCATCGTGGTAACCCTTATCGGTATTCCTGTTTACGCAGCCTGCAAGAAGCACTACGGAGGCGACAACAAATAAGCAACCTGATAAATCGGTTTATTGAAGGCTGCCTGTCTGCGAAGTCATATTCACCGGCGGGCAGCTGTTTTTTATGGACAAAGGGTGCAGCGCCCGTTGATTACGCAGGCAAAAAGTGCTATGCTTTTCACATATCATGAAAGGAGCTTTTGAAAAATGGTAATAGATTTTGACAGCATGACGCCGGAAAAGGCCGAACACTTCAAGGGAGGCGAAGGAGCCGCTCTCATCAGGAAATTCGAAGACGAAAACAACAAGATAATGCTGTTCACCCTTAAGCCGGGCACCTCCGTCGGCGTCCATACCCACACCGGGAACAGCGAGATAATCTACATACTGAAGGGCTCGGGTACAGCCTTTGATCAGGGAAGCCAGCGCCCCGCTTCTGCAGGCCAGTGCCTCTACTGTCCGGAAGGAGCCTCTCACGGCCTGACAAACGACGGCGATGAGGATCTGGTATTCTTCGCCGTGGTGCCTGAGCATCACAAGAAATAGCAAAAGGCTGCCTGCCACAGCATAGTTAAGTTATTTTGCTATAACCATTTCATCGTAGAAACTCCTAATATCAGGTTTATTACGATAACGAAAGGCCCCTCAGGCCACTGAATGGCCATAATGGTTATAGCATGGCCTGCTGGTTTTGCAGTTGTTACGATGAAATCGTTAGCGTTAGAGTCTTGAATTCGCGTTTTTAACGATAACCACGTTTCGGTGAAGCCGTTCCCGCATATACTAAAAGCTGCCTGCCGGCGGAGTTATCCGCTGACAGGCAGCTTTCTTTCAGCTCATATTATCTTGCCACTGCGCGCAGGACTTTGTCTGATACAGCCGCCGGACCTCCGATGGCCGTCACCTTCCTGACGTTATGACTATCCACAAAGCGTGCCGCCTCGCTGTGGTTTCTTTCGCTAACAAGAAGCAACGGCGCGTTGTTCTTATATGCTATCACTCCGCCGACCAGGGAATCAGGGAAGTCGCAACCGCTGGCTATGTAAACGGCTCTGGCGTTTCTATAGAATCTGTCCGCTACGGTCTTGGCAGTCTCGAACCTGTCATCGCCCCAGACTCTGGAGACACCGTCTTCGTCAAAGCCTTCAAGCTGGTCAGCGATTTTCTCGTTTACCGCTGCCGTTCCTCCTATGACAAAATAGTCATCGTCTCCGCTCAGGGTCTCAAGGTAGTCCTTCTGGTAATCGAAGATGCCGCTCTTTACCAGCAGTATAGGATTTCCCGTGGCCGAAGCCGATAACGCGTCAGGATAATCCTGTCCCGATGCCACCATGATCTCGGATTGTCCCTTCAGGTTCAACTCCTTCAAAACCTTCAGATTGGTCTCATACCTGTCGGCTCCTCCAAGCCTGATGACCTTATGAGACGCAAGGCTCTTCTCAAATCTTCCGGATACTGCAGCGGTTTCACCGATGATGTACACTCTTCCATTAGAAGACAGGTGCGAATCTATGTAATCTCTCACGTATTTCTCGTTTCGCTCGTTGACCACCAGAATCGGCGCATCCTTTTCCGATGCGAGAGGCGCCGCCGAGAGTGCATCCGCAAAATCGTCGCTGTCCGCAACAATGATGGTATCGAACTTTTTGACTCCCAGCTTGCTCTTAAGACGATCCGTTACCTTCACCGCAGTCTCAAATCTGTTCTCCCCGCCGATGCGGTCTGTAGTCACTCGAGTGGAGCCTGAGCCGCCGCCAGAGTTTCCGCCAGAGCCGTCGTCTGGTTTGTTATCTTCTTCTCCCGGCGGAGTATATGTAGTAACGTAGAACTTGTATACTGTATCTACCGTATTATAATCAAGTATTCCAATCCTATTATGTGCAGATTTATAGAACAACTTCCTCTCGCCATCTTCGGATACGCTATATCCATATATTTCGACCAGATAATACCCGTCTCCATAATCTTCGCCGGAATAGTTTCCTTTTTCAGTTCTCTCGTCCTGTGGCCCATTGATTGTAATCGTATTCCTTACATTAGGATTCTTCTGAGGGTTATATCTTCCAAAGCCAGGCTTTTTCATGCGTGGTCCTTCGCTACCATTCAGCACATCAGTCCATTCATACTCGAATTCAACCGTTACATCTGAGTCGGTCACCGTTTGAATCGGATGTGAAACTGACACGCCTATGGTATGCGGCTCGTTGTTTGTCAAACTCAACTCCGGATATGTGCCTTCGGTTTCAATTACTTTGCCGTCCACTATGAATTCTATGGTTGGATTCTGCAGAACATAGTCTATTTTCAGTAATAGCTCATCTCCAGTCGGCCTTAAAACCGTTGTCTTCTCAACTCTTTTTTCATTATATTCCCAACCGCAATCATATCCGACGCGCACATTCCCATCAGGCACTTCCGGAATCTGATAATTATCATTTTTCGACCACGATCCATCATCATTTTTGCAGACATTAATCGGTTGGCCGTACAGTTTCTGCTCCGTAATTGCATTTTCACCATTATCATATTTCAATGTGAATTCAAATGTCAACGCATCGTCATTCCCCTTGAATGATTCTTTTGCCTTATAATTTTGAAAAACAATCAGCCGTTTTCCAAGACCGTAACCACTTTTGCTTTTAAATGCTCCACCATTGTACTCGCTCGCATCATTCGTTTCTACTGTAATCGTTGTAATAGCTGGTGTATTATTAAACACTTCTTGTCCCATATAAGTCACCGACTCGGGGATTGTAATTTCCGTCCCTGCAGGTAGCCCGGTACAGCTTTGAAAGCTCTTATTCCTTATCTTTTGAAGTCCTTTAGGTAGTTCAAAAACTGCATTCTCATCTCCTCCTGCCACACGGAAAAATTTAATACCGGAACATCCGTTGAATACGCTACCAATTTCATAGCCCAGTTCCTCACTTCCTATTTCTTGCAGTGTCGACGGAAAAATAATACCTGTGATACCTGTACAATTTTCAAACGCTTTTCCAGCTATAGTTCTAAGTTTCGTTTTAGATAAGTCAATCACTCCTGTCAGTTTTTGACATCTTTGTGCTGCCTGACTACCTATTTTAACGAGATTTACAGCTTCCGAGAAATCGATACTAACAACTTCATAACTGCCATTACCCTTGAATGCATTTTTTCCTATCTCAGTTACATCATTTGGTATTTTAACAGATAGTAAAAGCTTTTCTCCGTTTTGGCTTTGTCCTTTACACCACGTTTCATCAATTCCACTATAGATTCCTCCACTAATTTTCAATTTATCTTCCGGAACTTCAATTACCCCTGTCGTATCCGTCTCGTTAGCATACGATGATTGAGGTATCATGCATAGCACCAGAACTATTATCATCAATATACAACCTGTCCGTTTACCGATACTGCTCATTGTTCGCCCTCCCATACTCTGCTAACAACTGCGCTTTAACAATCTCTTATCTGCTTTCTCTCAGACTGCTTGTGATTGCAGCCTTTGCGGCTTCCGCGGTCGCTTCAGCCCTTCCACCCGTCAGATATTCCAGGGCATCGTTCCACTGGCGAAGGTCGTATTCATCGGCCCCCAGCGCTTCAACCCTCTCTGCAAGAATTCTTCTCTTTCCCTCCTGCAGAAACCTGAGGTCGGACAGATATTCGCATTTCATCTGGGATGCCAGAAAATCCAGCATTTGCTCTTTGATCATTATGATTTCTCCTTTTTAAAAAACGAGAGCAGACGAAACCGTTTAGACCTCGAATGCTCTCAAAAATTAGGATGTTGGTTGGCTTATTAGTTCTATATTTATATTTTAAGGGGGGCTTTTACCTCGCCACGGCCCGCAGGACTTTGTCGGATACAGCCGCCGGTCCTCCGATGGCCGTCACCCTTCTGACGCTGTGACTATCGACAAAACGTGCTGCTTCGCTGTAGTTGCGCTCGTTCACAAGGAGCAGCGGCGCATTGTTTTCCTGCGCTATCACTCCGCCTGTCAGTGCGTCCGGATAGTCGTCGCCGGATGCGATGTATATGGCCCTGGCATTCCTGAAGAATCTGTTTGCCACCGCCTCTGCGGTTTCGTATCTGTCATCGCCCCAGACTCTTGAAACACCGTCTTCGTCAAATTCTTTAAGCTGGTCAGCGATTTTCTCGTTTACCGCCGCCGTTCCTCCTATGACAAAATAGTCATCGTCGGTGCCGAGGGTTTTCAGGTACTCCTTCTGGTAATCGAAGATGCTGTCTTTGACCAGAAGAATAGGATTTCCCGTGGCTGAAGCCGATAATGCGTCAGGATAATCCTGTCCCGATGCCACCATGATCTCGTACTCTCCCTTCAGATTAAGCTCCTTCAAAACCTTCAGATTAGTCTCGTACCTGTCGGCTCCACCAAGCCTTGTAACCTTGTGAGGCTCCAGACTCTCCTCAAAGTCTTCGGATACTGCAGCGGTTTCGCCGATGATGTAAACCCTTCCGCCTGACGCGAGATTTTCATCGATATATTCTTTCACGTATTTCTCGTTACGCTCATTGACCACCAGAATCGGCGCATCCTTTTCCGATGCGAGAGGTGCTGCCGAGAGAGCGTCCGCAAAATCGTCGCTGTCCGCAACTAAGATGGTATCGAACTTTTTGACTCCCAGCTTGCTCTTAAGCCGTTCCGCAACCTTTACCGCAGTCTCGAACCTGTCGTCCCCGCCGATGCGGTCTGTGGTCACGTGAGTGGAGCCCGAGCCGCCGCCGAAACCGCCACCGCCGGAATTTGACTTAAAGGTCACATGAATAGTCATATCGTCTTTTACATCTTCGATAGTGTAGCTGTTACCCTCCACGGAAACCGGCTGACCATCAATTTTAACCGTATCCAGGGTATAACCTGCATCCGGTGTAAACGTGAATGTCTTGTCTGCGCCGTCTGCTACGATTACTTTTCCCTCAGGATCTATGCTTCCGCCGGCTCCCGCCGTAGCGGTTATGGTATGAGCCTCGGTCTTCCATACTACCGCAAACGGTGAGAATCCTTCACGAGGAACATCAAATTTGATACCGTTGGCATCGAATTCTACTTCCATGGTTTCCAGTTCACAGGCTGCGATAGCTTCTTCCACTTCAGCCTGACCGGATATACCGTATTCACGGTGCAGATCTTTATAATGGATAACCTTTACACCCAATTCATTGACATTGGCTGCAGTAACACCTTCAGGATACGGCAGATATACGGTAGTTCCATAGCTTGCGGATACCCATGCATTCCCGTTGAAGGCATCAACCAGGTCGAGGTAATGGAAATCATATCTGTAGGCCTGACCTTCAGCAGGCGCTCTCAGATAATCAGCCGCTTTCTGCTCCATCAGTTCCTGACGGTTGTCGTCTTCCTCCAGGAGCAGACCATCGTCGAGGATCTGGATACCGGAAGGATCTTCGATTTCACGATCATCGTCATCGTTCAGATAGAAACTAGGCTGATATACAGTACCCCAAGAGCTTGTTTCAGTCTTGGCGATTGCCTCTGCGTGTTCTACCGGAGCCGTCGGTTCAGAATCGAGCAATTCATGGGTTGTATCTCCCGAAGTAGCGCCTGTAACATTATCTACATCACGCACAATCAATGTGCCAGCGCCTTCAAGTTTTACATCATTACCGTTAATGCGAACATCCTCATCGGTAAGGCCGTTCTTCCATGAAAGGGTTACCGCATATTCGCCCGGCTTGGAGTCATCTGTTGCAACAGTTCCATCCGAATGCGTATACTTGACATCAAGATTTTCTATCAGCTGATCAAGCAAAGTTTTCTCATCCGTTGCCTTGATTTCTTCTCCTTTAATTTCAAGGCTTGTTATGTCTCCTGTATATCCAAGGTCAACGGAATTCTTGATTGTCAGTTCAGGGAATCCGCCATTATCATAGGTTTCATCTCCCTGTCCTCCGCCTCTGTATATAGTTACATCATCCGGTGTAAGTGTATACTCCGCATTGTTTACAAGCATCAGCGCATAGGACCGTCCGGCAGTTAATCCGGTAAGTTCTATATCTAATGTTTCACTATTATCGATTTCAGTGAGAACTGCCTCTTCTCCTTCGACAGGAGTGCCGTCTTCGTTAAGAGGAACATATGCAGCAAATAATCCCATCTTCTTTACGGAAGAAGGTCTGTCTACTGTAAGATGAACTTCACTTTCCGAAGGCTGAATCCATGCCGCATTTAAACCGATAACTTTCCAGTCAGAATGCTGCTCAGAAACAGAATCATTAATGGCAGTCGCCGCATCTGCACTGGCATTTCCCAGTTTAACAGTGGAATAGTCATCATCCAGCGTTATGTTAAATGCGGATATTTTTACCACATCGCTGACAGCTGCTCCCGATTCAAAAACAACATGCTGGTATGCATCTACAGCTGTTTTCCCTTCCCTATCTCCTACTACAATATAAATTCCATTCGTATTTGATATCTTTGCGTTCTGGCCTATGTCTACCAATGAAGTTTTATACGTCTTATATTCAAGAGCGTATCCGCTGCAGTTGCTGATTTCACCATCAATCGAAACTTTGGCGGATTCCTGAGCGGTAATCGCATACCCTTCCGTTATATTGGTTATCTTACCTGTGGACGTAAGCTTAAGAGTTCCCTGTTCCCTCACTCCGTTAGGCGACATATATATCACAGCCCAGGAGCTTCTTCCAACCTCTGCGTTCTGAATGGTTCCGCTGATTTCCACAGTAGGAGTTCCCCCGTTCAGATACACAATTCCTGCGTCAGTGGTTGAAACATTATCAATAAGTCCGTTTTCACCTAAGATGAAAGTGCCTGCCGCACCTCTTAAACGGAAAAGTACATTTTCTGTCGTACAGTCGGATACCGTACCGTTGATATCGATTTTTCCGCCATTGTTATCAACAATGCCTATAGTATTAATATCGGATATCTTAGAACCCTTTTCTGTTATAAGGCTTGAACCAACCAGCATAAACGCTATGTCAGAGGCATTGCCTGCATCACTTACGATATTGGAAACAGTTCCGCCTTCTCCTAAAGTAAATGTTGAGTTGCCTGTGATTGCTGCCGCAATACCTGCAAATCCGTTATTCATACCGCCGCCGCCCGGGGTGCTGCCCTTACCCGGATCGAAGGTCATGTAACTGTTTGCGGTAATACCGCTTATTGCACCGTATACGTCAGCAACGCCGCCGTCTTCAAGGAAAATGGCACGTCCATCGATGTTACTAACCGATGAACCGGCTTTCATTTCTACGATGCCGCCCTGGCTCCATATAGCAGCTGCGCCGCCTTTACGGCTTCCAAGATTATCATCTACAATCTTACTTCCGGACTCCATTATAAGCTTACTGGAGCTGCTGTCAGATTCACCCTGGCCGCCTACACGAACCGCAGACATTCCTCCGAAGTTCTTCAGAGTTGTTCCACTTCCAAGTGTAATAGTGCCCCCGCCATGGTATGCGGCTATAATTGCATCCTGAACTTTCTGTTCATTATTCTTATTGCTATCACCGGTAAGCTGTTCCAGATATGTATCCGCTTCCCGTCTGAACGCATCATTGATTGTAATATTTTCCAATCTCAGCGATGCACCGTTGGCAACTTCAATTATTGCCGGATTATATCCGTCGCGGGCTAAATCGTTCTTCTGCGCAAATACGTCGGATCTGGTAATAGAATGTCCGTTGCCGTTAACGGTAACTGTCTTAGCTTCGATGTATGTAAGCCTGTCTGCATCTAAATCGGTTAAAAGCTTAATCGTTCCGCCGCTTTTAACGACACTTACCGCTTTGTCTAGTGTAGCCACCGGACTTTCTTCCGTTCCTAATCCGTCTGTATCGTTGCCGCCGACAGATACATAAACAACATCCAGAGAATTTTCCGCAGCTGCCTTTACAGCTACCGGTTGTTCACTACCTGTCACCGCAGTCTCCAACGCCATCGCTACCCCTGCCATGATAAGCACTATACAGACTGCAAGAAATAAAGCCCCAATTTTTCTAATCATTTTCTCTCCCTCTCATAATGCAAGACATAATCCGCATTCTGTCACATATAGTATATTGCGTTTGTTCATATAAATGTTTTGTAGTTATTTATTTTACCACAAATCCTGGCTTGTAACAAGATTTATCGCATCTGGTAGTAAATTTGACGTATCTGGTCACCCTTTTGGGAGTACAAAAACAATAACCGGAATCGAAATGTTTCCGGCTTAATTGTAGTCGTTATTTTATTTCTATTTCCTTATACACACACCTGCTGATAACTAAAGATTTAATAACAAGCCCCGTGACAAACGTTTGAAATCCTGAAGATTTTTCGCTCCGCTATCTCCGATTTAGAGATTTATCCCGACAGAATGCGGAGTCTGTCTTTTTTTATGAGACGAGACCCAGACGGTTTAATACGCCCATGTGAACTGCTGCGGTGGACACCAGATATATTCTGGTTGTGTCTAAGGAAGAATGGCCCAGCACGTCGGCCAGTCCTGACATGTCCCCGGTGGCGGCGTAAAAGGTTCTCGCGAAGAGATGGCGAAGATTATGGGGAAAAACCTTAGAGCTGCACACCTTTGCCAGCCGGCAGAGGGATTTCATCTCTGCCCATATCTGCCTGCGGTCCAGGGGCTTTCCACGTTTTGTGAGAAATATCTCACCGGAAGAGATTCCTCTTTTCTTAATGTATTTCATAAGCTTTTTCCTCAGCCTTTGCGGGATGAGTATCACACGGATTTTCCCTTTCAGGCGTATTTCAGCTCTGCCGTATCTCACCGCATCGACCGTAATATGTTTCACCTCGGATACCCTTATGCCCGTGGCGCAGATGGTCTCGATGAGAAGGGCCAGCCATTCCTTCCCGGCTTTTTCGGCGGCAGCGAGCAGCCTTTCGTATTCGTCCCTGGTGAGCTCTCTGCTGTCGTCGATGAACATTCGCCGCTGGATCTTCAGGTGCCTTACCCGGCAGTCCTCCCACCCGGCAAAAGCAAAGAATTTATCGAGAGCGGAAAGCTTCCCGTTTACGGTTCCCGGGCTCCGGCCTTCGCTTATCAGCTCTTCCTTCCAGCCCGACACTGCAGCCTTTGTCACTTCCGGAAAAGATCCACTGCTCTTCCCCAGCCAGAGACAAAACTGGCTCACATCTCTAAGATATTTTTCGACGGTGGCGGGGCTTTTCTCTTCATCCTTCAGGTACACTTCGAATTCCTCAAGCATTTCTGCTGATATCAATCTCGTTTCCATAGTTCCTCCCTTCTCCCCTCGATCAGCTTTTGACATGAGGGGAAGTCAATATAACTATACCCTATCTGCCACACAGGCGTTATCCTTTTGGCCTGCAAAGCAGAAAAACAGGGTAGTGAAATTCATCCCATTTCGTTCAAAAAAATCTGGCAGGCATAACCAGCGCTGAAAATCAGCTGCCAGGTTATACCTGCCACGTCTAAAATGCGATAATAGGTTGAAATTCGTTATACCTTTTTTACCGTTTATTTATTGAGAATGTCGCAGACCTCTGCGCCGGTCATTCCTATCTTGATGCCCAGCTTTTCGGCCTCAGGCAGTACGGCCTTTACCGGGTTTGCCAGGATGTCGTCGAAGGAGCTTCCTCCGATGACACATGCCGCATCGCCGAAGTTTGCCGCAGCCTCCTGATTCAGATAACCGCACATTATGTAGCCCTTCTTGCAGGCGAGAACGATCATGTTAGGATGGCCTTCTCCGCCCGGAGCCTTGATCAGAACTCCCTGAACCGCGTTTCCGTTAACATTTAAAATTTCTGTTGTGATCATCGCTGTTTCTCCTTTTCTGCACTGCTGCCGCTGTGAAACCTACTTTATGATAACCTTGTGGAACTTCTTCTTTCCCTTCTGGATGAGAAGCTCGCCGTCCTTGAACATGTCCTTCGTCACGAACAGCTTAGGGTTGGTCACCTTCTCGCCGTTTACGGAAAGTCCGCCCTGCTCGATGGTTCTGAAGCCTTCGCCGTTGCTCGGAACGAGGCCGAGCTCTTTTATGAGAGAAACGAGTCCTTTGCCCTCTCCCTCAAAGTCTGCGGCCGCCATTTCGGTGGACGGAATGTTGGCGGAATCTCCGCCGCCGCCAAAGGCCGCTCTTGCTCCTTCCTGTGCCTTCTTTGCCTCTTCTTCGCCGTGAACCAGCTTAGTAACCTCAAAGGCCAGAATTTCCTTTGCCTTGTTTATCTCGGCGCCTTCCAGAGAGGAAAGTCTCTTTACCTCGTCCATAGGCAGGAACGTGAGCATTCTCAGACACTTTTCAACGTCCGCATCGGCCACGTTTCTCCAGTACTGGTAGAACTCGTAAGGGGAAGTTCTCTCAGGAGAAAGCCACAGGGCTCCCTTCTGGGTTTTACCCATCTTCTTTCCTTCGCTGGTGGTGAGAAGGGAGAAGGTCATGCCGTATACGTCCTTACCACAGAGCTTTCTGGTAAGGTTTACTCCGCCGATGATGTTGGACCACTGGTCGTTTCCGCCGAACTGCATCTTAACGCCGAAATCCCTTGCCATAACCATGAAGTCGTAGGACTGCATGAGCATGTAGTTGAACTCGAAGAATGAAAGTCCTCCCTTCATTCTCTGCTTGAAGCACTCGGCTCTCAGCATTTCGTTTACGTTGAAGCATGTTCCTATCTCGCGGACGAACTCGACGTAGTTAAGAGGTCTCAGCCACTTTCCGTTGTTTACGGAGATAGCCTTTCCTGCCTCAGGCTCCCTGTTCTGGTGTCCCGGAGTGTAGACTCCCTCGTTTCCTTCATATTTCCACTCGTCGTCGAAGTCCAGATACTTGTCGAAAAGCTTCTTAAACTGAGCGCAGTTGTTGTCGATGGTCTCAACGTTCATCATCTGACGCATGTCCTGACGGCCCGAAGGGTCTCCCACCATGCCCGTTCCGCCGCCCAGAAGGACTACAGGAGTGTGCCCGTACTTCTGCATGTACATCATGATGATGACCTGCATGAAGTGGCCTACGTGCAGGCAGTCCGCAGTAGGGTCAAAGCCGATATAGAACTTTATCTTCTCTTTCCCCAAAAGTTCTCTTATGACTTCCTCATCTGTGGTGGTCTGCTCAATAAATCCGCGCTCCTTCAGAACGTCGAATACGTTGGTGTGTTCGCTTACGCTGTCCGGAATAAAATTTTTCATCGAAACTCTCCTTTTATTTAGTGCCGTAAAGTCTGTCCCCTGCGTCTCCCAGACCGGGAACGATGTATGCGTTTTCGTTCAGCTTTTCGTCCTTGGAGGCGATATATATGTCAACGTCCGGATGGGCGTCCTGAAGGGCTTTGATGCCTTCCGGAGCCGCAATAAGGCACATGAACACTATATCCTTTCCGCCTCTCTTCTTTATGAAATCTATGGCCGCAACCGCGCTGCCTCCCGTTGCCAGCATAGGGTCCAGAACGAAAATCTTTCTCTTTCCTATGTCGGTAGGAAGCTTGCAGTAATATTCAACGGGTTCGTGAGTGTCAGGGTCTCTGTAAAGTCCCACGTGACCGACTTTGGCGTTAGGAACCAGCTCCAGCATTCCGTCAACGAAGCCGAGGCCGGCTCTCAGGATCGGAATTATGGCGATGTCCTCGCCTTTAAGCATATTGACTCTCGTCTTACATATCGGAGTCTCTATCTCCACTTCCTCAAGCTCCAGGTCTCTCGTCGCCTCAAAACCCATGAGCATGGCGATTTCTCTTGCCAGGTCTCTGAAATCCTTGACGTTGGTCTCCTTCATTCTCATCAGCGCTACCTTGTGCTGAATGAGAGGATGATCGAATACGTATACCTTTCCCATAAAATCCTCCCTGATTTCCTACATTTCATCGAGCATATCCACCCGTCTCTGGTGGCGTCCGCCCTCAAAATCCGTATCAAGCCATCTGTCTACTATCTGAATAGCAAGGTCCGGGTCTGTGGTTCTTCCGCCCAGGGCTATCATGTTGGCGTTGTTGTGCTTCTTCGTAAGCTCCGCCATTTCCACCGACGTACAAAGTCCGCAGCGAATGCCCTTAACCTTGTTTGCCGCAATGGAAATTCCTATCCCCGTTCCGCAGCACACCACTCCGAGATCAGCCTTTCCCGAGGCCACGGCCTCAGCGCATGCCTTTCCGTAAACCGGATAGTCCACCGATTCTTCGGAATCCGTACCCAAATCCACAACCTTTATTCCTCTTTCCTTCAGGTGCTCTCTCACCCTGTTCTTCAGTTCAAAACCGCCGTGATCGCTTGCAACCGCAATAATCATCTCATACTCTCCTTATGTTGTATCCTGCCGACTTCAGCATCCTGTTCATGACGGAAAAGCCGACTCCCTTTTCCGGCAGAGCCGATACCAGTATGTTATCCGCTCCGTCCTCGTCTGCCCGCCTCAGAAACGCGAACAGCTCGTGAGCGGCGTTTTTCTCCGCTCCCTCCTCAAATATCCTGACGGCGACTTTTCTCCCTTCCGCCTCGAGCCTTTCCTTTTCGGCAAGGACGGCCTTTCTCACCGCTTCAGTCTCTCCTTCAAATATCTGCATCTCGGCCTTCGGCGCGTAGTGCTTATATTTCATTCCCGGAGCCTTAGGCCTGAAATCCTCTCCCGGCCCTGAAAAGAGCGCCGGATCCAGCTTCACAGGCTTTCCGAGAACCTCTTCCATATCCTCCGGGGTTATGATTCCCGGCCGCAGAATCTCGGGAGTATCTCCCGTAACGTCGACTACGGTGGATTCTATCCCAACATCGCAGCTTCCGCTGACTATTATCCCGTCTATGCGTCCGTCAAGGTCAGCTATAACGTGTTCTGCGGAGGTGGGGCTGGGTCTTCCCGAAAGGTTGGCGCTGGGCGCCGCCACGGGGCAGCCCGCCGCCCTGATAAGCTTTCTCGCAACTTCGTTAGACGGAAGCCTTACTCCCACCGTATCGAGTCCGCCCGTGGTGACGTCGGGAACCACGGGTTTTCTCCTCACTATCATGGTCATGGGGCCGGGCCAGAATGCTGCCATCAGCTTTTCCATGTCCTCTGTCATATCCTCCGTTAATCCGGCCAGGTCCGCGGGATCCGCAATATGCACGATCATGGGATTATCAGAAGGCCTTCCCTTGGCCGCGTAAACCGCGGCCACAGCCGGCGCGCAGAGCGCGTCTGCACCGAGACCGTACACGGTCTCGGTGGGGAAGGCCACCAGTCCGCCGTTTTTCAGTATTTCCGCAGCTTTTGCGATACCTTCGTCATTATCCTCAAACAACAGAGTTTTCATCTAAATTCCTTCTATTTCAAACAGTTATTAGAATGCCTTCATTTTCTCTGCCTGATCGTGAGTAATCAGCGCGTCAATTATCTCGTCAAGGTCGCCGTCCAGGATGGAGTCCAGTCTGTAGAGGGTAAGTCCGATTCTGTGCTCGGAAACTCTTCCCTGCGGGAAGTTGTACGTTCTTATTCTCTCGCTTCTGTCGCCGGAACCCACCTGGCTCTTTCTGGCTTCGGAAATCTCTTTGTTCTGCTCCTGGACCTTAAGGTCGTAAAGTCTCGAACGGAGAACCTTGAAGGCTTTTTCCTTGTTCTTTATCTGGGATTTCTCGTCCTGACATGTTACCACAAGACCTGTAGGAATGTGGGTAAGTCTTACTGCGGAGTCGGTGGTGTTTACGCACTGGCCGCCGTTTCCGGAGGCGCGGTAAACGTCGACTCTTACGTCGTTAGGGTCCAGATCGACCTCCACGTCGTCAACCTCAGGGAGCACCGCAACGGTGGCTGCCGAAGTGTGAATTCTTCCGCTGGCTTCCGTCTCGGGCACGCGCTGAACTCTGTGAACGCCGCTTTCGTACTTCAGCCTGGAGTAGGCGCCTTTGCCCTTTACCAGCAGCACGGCTTCCTTCACTCCGCCGATTCCCGTATCGTTTAAATCCATAAGTTCTGTCTTCCATCTGTGGCGCTCAGCATATCTGGTGTACATTCTGAGAAGGTCTGCGCCGAAGAGGGCAGCCTCGTCTCCGCCTGTTCCGGCTCTGACCTCGAGAATTACGTTCTTTTCATCGTTAGGGTCCTTCGGAAGAAGCAGCACCTTAAGCTCGCCCTCCATATTCTCTATGGACTCCTCCAGCTCGCTGACTTCCATCTTTGCGAGATCGCGAAGCTCCTCGTCGCTTTCGTTTTCCACGATTTCCTTGGCGTCGGCAAGATCGGTCTTAGCCTTTCTGTACTCCTCGTACTTCTTTACCACCGGTTCCATCTCGCCCATTTCCTTGATGTATTTCTGCCACAGAGGCTGATTGTTTATGACCTCGGGGTCTGAAACCTTAAGGGCCATTTCCTTATATTTTTCCGTAATGAAATCAAGTTTATCGAACATGAATTTCTCCTTATTTCAAATTATATATTAAAGCTCATCTAAACTATTAGTATAGCATAGGTTTAAGGGTTTGAAAAGAACTTCAACCCGGGGTTTTCGTTGTTTTTAACTCAGTCCGGATAATGATCGCATGACCAGATCCACATCTCGATTTTCCAGTTCCTGTATAATGTGAAGATATGTCTTCTGTGTTGTATTCATGCTAGAATGCCCGAGTCTTCTTGCTACGCTGGCGATTGATACTCCCGCAAAAAGCAGCAGGGAAGCGTGAGTGTGTCTCAAACCGTGGATGGAAATTACCGGCACTCCTGCCTCTCTACAGTGACGAGCCAGTACGTCATTGACAGTGGAATTATAGACTACACCGTTGATGAAAATCGGTTCATTTTCCGGGAGATTCCTTATTAGCTGCGCAAATTGAATGACCGTTTGCCAGTCTATCTGCACTTTCCTCACAGAAGATTTATTCTTGGTCGGAAGAAATCCGCTTCCATTCTTGTAGTCCCACGTCTTGCTGACTGATACTGTCTGATGGGCGAAGTCAAAATCTGCAGGTGTTAATGCCAAAGCCTCTGAAAATCTGAGGCCCGTTTTAGCCACCAGCATAATAAACCAGTCCCAACTTATTTCTTCCCCTAGATTAAGATTATCCAGCAAAGTGTGCAGCTCGAACTGGTTGATATACTTAATTTTTTTCACGCCTGGCGTTTTCCCTTTGATGATGGCCTTTCTCGTCGGATCTCTATCAATCAGTCCTTCATCGACGGCGTCCAGAATTGCTCCCTTCAACTGATGATGAAAATCCATAGTCGTCTGCCTCTCGTGGAACTGTGCGTAGTCGTTAAGCAGACTTTGATATGCGATTCGCGTCATATCGCATACCCTAAGCTCCGGTGCCAGCTTTTCCAGCCAGCGGTGCGTAAGATGATATTTCTCCAGCGTAACTTGTCTTATCGCACCTTCCTTGTACGTCTTTATCCACTGTTTGTAATAGTCGCAGAATCTTTCATTGCTTTTTCGTTTTTTCAACATTTTCTACCTCCATTTCAAAAAAACAAAAGACCGAAGATTTTTGTATCTCCGATCTATGCCAGACTTTTAAAGGTCGAATCCGTTATTGATAATAAAATTCCTGAGAAGCTGATCGATTCTTATATTTACCTTAGGAGGGTTAAGCTTCACGCCTTCACTTTCTTCAAAATACGCACGAGCTTTCGTCTTATCAACAGTTTTCTTCAGTTCGTCTAATCGGCCAAACTCATTGATATTTTTATCATTGAGATTAAGGCTCATCATTTCTTTCAGTTTATCCGCATCCAGCCCCAGAGCCTCTGTCAGCTTCCTTATCTGTCCTTCCCTGGTGTTCTGTTCGTATTCATTGATGTAATCTCGCAGATTCATCCCGTCACGGATAACCGCCGATCCACTCTGAACATCGTGAAGGAAGATATTGGCATATTTCTGGTCTTCTCTGCTGAGAACGGCAAACGACTTATGAAGCTCATTAAGCGCGCTTTCAACTTCTTCTTCAGAAGCCCCGCAACTGAGCTCTTCCATATACTTATCGAATCTGCTGTTCATGTAGTCTGAATCGATTTTATCGGTGTTGATCGAAATAATGTATCCCTTCAAATCATACGGAGCTTCCGGCGGCTCTTCCCCCGTAGGCGGGGTCTCCGGCCTTTCTATTTCCTTATATCTCTGCACCAGTGTATGATAATCTCGCTCGTCGAAAATCATCTTTACCTCGGTGCTCTTTCCCGTATCATCATCGGTGAACTCATATGTCATTCTGTCCCATTTGAATCCCTGAACTTCAGCAGAATCAAGGCATTGCGTAAAATCGTTAAAAAGCGATACAAATTTACCGACGACTATCGGTTCCTCCGGAAGCTTAGAAAAATTATTCACGCCTGCATTTTTGAAAAGATCCTTTATTTCAACAAAGATAACGTTCATCTTCTCCAGATTCGCCGGAAGTTTTTCTACGAACAAGCCAAAAGGTTTATCTCCTGAATAGAGCTTGACGGCATCAGCAATGTTTCTCTCCATGGTGAACGGCTTTCTGTAATACTTTATCATCCCAAACCGCTTTTCATTATCGAACACTCTGTTTGTGCGGGAAAATGCCTGAATTATATTTTCGTATTCAAGCACCTTGTCTAAATAAAGGGCATTTATCCACTTAGAGTCAAATCCTGTAAGCATCTGGTCTACAACTATCAGCAGATCCAGTCTCTGTCCCGGACTTCTTTCTACCCTTCTGTACGGTTCCTTATGGGCGAGTCTCAGCGAAACATCCTTTTTAAACAGTGCATGAGTCGGTATGGTAAAATCCATTCCGAACATATCGTTATAGTCGCTTAGTATTTCAACCAGTCCGTCTTCCTTATAGCTGCCGTCTCCCCTGTTATCTATGGAAGGATCAAAAAGGCACGTCGTTTTCAGTCCAGGTGCTTTTTCTTTAAACATACGATAATATGCTATGGCTTCCGGTATGCTGGATGTAGCGAAAATAGCGTGAAATCTGTTTCCCTTGCTTACCGTAAACCAACTTCCGGTTATATCCTCCACGACCTTAGTCCTGTGTTCATCCGATTCATACTGAGAATTAGGCAGATAGTCCTCTATGCCTTTCTCATAGCTTCCGTCAGGGTTCCTATACCCCGCCATAGGAACCTCCTCCATGAAATGGTAGAACATTTTGCGTTTTTTAGGGTCATACACTGCATCACTCTCGGCTTTTGCCTTTGCCTGATTTATCGCCACGGCCTTCCTTACATCATTTTCCGCAAAAGTCTGCACCTTGTACGGATCAAATCCCAGGACATTTCCATCTCTTATTCCGTCCGCGATGCTGTATCTGTGTATCTCATTCCCGAAGACAGTTGAAGTCGTGCTGTCTTTTTTCTGATTTTCATCCTGAATAGGGGTTCCGGTAAATCCGAAAAACAAAGCCCTCGGGAAAGTTCTTTTGATAGTTAACAGCATATCTCCGAACGTAGAACGATGAGCCTCATCGACGATAAATACTATCCGCTTCCTGTTCATCAATTCTATATCGCGAGCGTTGATACCACCATCTTCAGCTTCTATATTGCTCATCTTCTGGATGGAGGTCACGATAAGCGTATCCTGGTAGTTAGTGCTCTTCAGCTTACCTATCAATACTCTAGTATTTTCCGTTGCCTGAACGCTCTCATTATCTCCGGCGAAATTCTTATACGCCTCTAGCGATTGCGTTCCGAGCTCTATTCTATCTGTAAGGAATACGACCTTATCCGCGTCGCCGGAATTTGCTATAAGCTGAGCGGACTTGAAACTGGTCATAGTTTTTCCCGATCCGGTGGTATGCCACACGTATCCGCCGCGCTGGCTTTCATCGTCCCATTTATGCTTCGATACTCTGTCCGATATACCGTTAGCGGCAAAGTACTGATAGCTTCTCATCACTTTCAAAGTGCTGTCAGACCCGTCTGCGACGGTGTAAAACCCTATCATCTGGTGTGCCATCGGAATTGAGAGCAATGTAGAAGCCACGTCTTTCCAATCGTTTATCTGTTCATTGTTGAAATCCGCCCAATGAAAGTAAAATTTTTCGTTGAATGTTCCATCCGGACCTGGATTTGCGAAGTAGACGGTTTCCTCCGGATTCATGGCAACGAACACCTGAACTAGGGAATATATGCCCGAATACACACCTTCGTGTGCATACTTTTCTATCTGATGATAAGCCTCGCTCACATGCACTCCGCTCTTCTTTAATTCAATGTGAAAAACAGGCATGCCGTTAATCAAAAGCATCAGATCTCCACGCCTGTCATTTAGCATCTTCGATTTAGTATTAAATATGGGCTGCTGCGCTATCTGATAGCGACTTCTTCCTCCGGAAATCTCCATCCGATCAAAGTTGGAAAGACTTATTTCCTTTCCGAAATGCAGCTCATCCGCAGGATTATCTCTCTTAACGGATATGGTTTTACCGTTAATAAAACCGTTGATGCTGTAAGGAGTCCTGAGATCTGTAAGCTGCTCGATTATCTGCCGCATTTCCCCCTTTGTCAGCGGGCAGTCATTAAGCCTGTCGATGGTATTGTTATTGGCAAAAAGTATATCGGCCCAGTTCTGAATAAGGTCTTCCTCCGTAGGTCTTTTCAAAAGGTTGTTACCGCTGCCCTCCGCGTCTTTCCAACCTTTCTCCGTAAGCACCTTTATGAGCGCTTCTTCAAAATCTGCTTCTTTACTAAATCCCATAATATGAATATCCTTTCAACTATAGTTATACGTCATATGAGTTTTATAATATTCCTTTTCAACCGTCCACAATATATATCTATGCCGCACTTTTGCCTTACACTGATGAAGGGTGATAAGGCTATCGAGTGCTGTAAAGTATGTACCAATAGCAGCCTGCTCACTAATGTTTGACGGGATGGAGAACACAGTTTTGGACACCAATTTCCAATCTGCCCTCGGCATTTTCGTCCCGGTCGATTGATTAGCTACTTCATCGAATTGCCGGCTCTGAATCAATCGATATAGAAAGCTGCTATCAGCATTTTGAGGCTGTAATACCCAAAAATCGCCCACAGCAAGCCCATCAAATGTGGGCAAAAACCAGTTTTGCAAGTACGGGCGGAGTTTTCCGTAAAGGACATCACCTTGATGAAATGCGATGCCTGATTTGATACTCTGCTTGGCGTAGATGTCTTTGTTGAGCCGACCTGTCCCTGACACTATATCCTCATATTCAACTCTTGGAAGGGTATCATCGGAGCATATTACCGATGATCGCACAGCGATTTCTTCAAACTTACGCTGTTCCCAAGTTTTCAGTCTTCGCTTCTACCATGCAGACTTTCCTGTATCCATCATGCTATCAATATCCCTAAAAGCATTATCTAATGATTCGGTATGATACATTTCATACATATCGTATATAAACGATGTAATGCCTCGTTCATCCCACTGCTCTATGATTTCGGAAGCATCGCATCCTTTATGCGCAGCATATTGTTCAGTTAGAAAAACGAAAAACTCCATTTCCTTGGACACACTAATCCCTCCTTAAATACAACGATGTCTGCGGCGTACCTGTAATCTGTTCATTCTCCCACATGTCAAAGATGCCCATAGGTGAAAAATCCCACATTTCAAGACTGTCGTCTGTAAGCATTTGGTATGTTTCAGATTTCCAAAATCTTCGTAAGGCATCCATGGCTTCTATGCCATATTTGTTAGATATTTTATTCACGACCTCAGTATCATAATAACTTAAAACATACGGCTTTAAATTATCCATTGTTAATCACCTCACAAAATCTGAGTTTATGCAAAGCTGCTTCACTCTTAAAAGCGTACTGGTCTTTGAGTTTTTGTGGCAATAGCCTTCGTATCGTTTCTTCCTCCGTATACAATCCACTAAAATACGCTGTTATTAATGGTTGTGTTTTATCGTTTGCAACAGGACCAATAACTACGTCATAATCATCCGTCGCATTTTCATTTCTGCGATTATTCGCCGTGTATTGGAGCCATGCTACATCAGGTTCTGTAAATCGAAGCACTCTCAAATTATTAAGTTCTTCTTCGCATTCAAACACTGTAATAATTTCCTGACCGCTTTTTCTTCTTCGGCAAGTCAAAACAGCCCATCTTTCAGCCTGTTCATAGCTGGACGTCAAATAAAATCCATGTCCGAAATCCAACTTCCTGTCAGATTCAATTATCTTCGGTTCTCTTACTTCTACGTTACTACCATGGTAGAGTTTCATCTACATTTCCTCCAGATTCACGGTTTTGATTTTTTCACATTCGATTTTACGCTGATGAAGGGTGATAAGGTTGTCAAGCTCTAAAAATGTATTCGCAAGCCGTTCTTGTTCTCCTAAATCATTTGGAATTATCATCTCTACTGTTGATAATGATTTTTGACTTACTCCTGTTGCAGTTCCGCCGCTTGATAAGGCTGTCAATGTAGCAATGACATTGGGAGAACGTAAGATAGTCGCAAGAAAATTTTCTGTAATTAAATCTTCTTTTACACTAAAAGCAATAGTTCTTTGACTTAGAATATATCGCCTATTATCAGGCACTTGAGCCACATTTCCCATTGGAGCTTCTGTTGTAAATAGCACTTGACCTTTATGCAATTCATTTCCTGTCATCCATTTATCATATAGTTCTTGATTTCCATAATGAACATCTTGCGTAAAGTCGATGTAACCATCTTTTACATTTATTGCAGACAGAGCTAAATAGCCACTTTCGCTCCAATCCATACCGAGCTTTTTAGGTGTACGACCTCTAAAATCTGTAATCTTTTCTACACAATCGAGAAGCTTACGCTGTTCCCAATCAAGCTTATTAAATCGACCGTCTGACCATCATAAGCGTATAGCCAAGAAGGTTTTCACCTTTCCACTTGGCTCTATCGTACCTATCAGAATCTTTCATGGACAGCCCTATTCCCCAGATTGTATCTTTTACCGCACATTCTGCTAAAACGGAATCTCCGGTGCTTTTAAGTTTAACTTTCAGAGCTTCGTTTTGGGTAAACTTAGCAATAAGTCCCTCGTAAACTATCACCTGCCTGACCCCGTTCCACCAGTGATCATCATATCCTGACACCTGTCTGCCTAATGCCTTAATTTCCGCAACATCGTCAGTTTTCATTATTCTCTCCGCAGCTTTCATATCGCCGAAGCACGCAGCTTTCTGATACATCATAAATTGCTCCATGGAAGAAAAACTTATCCCATCTACGATAAACTCGGACATATACCAGTTACTCAAGTATCCATTTTCTTCATCAGGATTATGAAAGCAGATTATCTTCATTACTGCTCACCCACCTTCTTCACGGCAAGCTCCAAGTCTAAATCATGCAATCCGCAATAAGCCTTCGACAGAAAATCCACCGGAATTTTCTTTACTACTTCTGAACTTGGCATATCGTAATACCACTGGTAATAAGCATAGAACTCGCCAATCCAGTCGGGGACAAAACCTTTCATAGCCTCTCCCGCTTTTAAATCATAGTGCTCATTTTCCTTAAAGTATTGCCACAGGCTCTTTGCATCCATAGTATTTACGTACGCCATCGCTTCGTCTATACTTTCTCTGGTTTTACTAGTCATGTATTTCTCTATGAAATCCTTTGTGTCTTTGTCAGGGAAGGTCTGTGCAACAAAATCGAACAATTTCCCCTGATTTTCCACGACATCATTAAGATATGATTCTGGATATGCTCCCATCACAATCACCTCTCCATCAGGGTGCTAAAAACATTTGTTACACGGTTTGCGTCTGAATCGATCAAATTCCTCATCTTATCTCTTGCAACTGCATCCCTCTGGTTATATTTGACATTGAACTCGTCATAGTCGACCTTAATTATACCATCATAATCTTCTTCCAAATTTTCGTAAGCCTTCGGCGTCTTTAAGCAGTACTGTATTCCCAATCCTCCCAGTGACAACAGGTCTTCCAAAATGTCTACATCCACGTTATCACGGACAAATTCCTTGGCGATATAGAAATAAGACGCATTAGCTCTCCAGCCTTTTATCACGTCATACCCTTCTGTATCAACTCCGTAACGGTCGATAAACTTCGCTGATAACACACGATACCGTTTAGAATCCGATGCATGTCTGTGTTTCATCAGCTCTGCAATCCAGGCTAACACATCTAGCTTTTGAAAATCTAATATTCGCAAACCATCTAATTCCAAAGCGAATTTATGTACCCACCCATTCTTTTTATCCGGTCTGCACACAGCCCATTCCTTCGCCAATTCTATATCTTCTGTTAAATAAAAGCCTTTACCGTAGTCGTGCTTTTTGTTACCCAATCCATACGTTGGCACTACCCTTTCAACAGGAGTGCCGTGAAACAGAATTACTTTATTCATTTTCAGCCCTCCTATACAAACATCTTTTCGAGCATTGCCTTCTTGATATTTTTCAGCTTTTCGAGCTTACGCTGATGAAGGGTGATAAGGTTGTCAAGGACTGAAAAGAACGCTGAAATACTTTCCTGTTCAATGCGGGAAGGAAAACATACCGGACCTTTTAAGGCATTCTCAGCGGATACTTTCATATCATTCTTTGCACCCTTATTGACCAATGGATGCATATAGTTATTCATTCGTGCGTGCTGCTCAAAATACATTTGAATGAAGTCCGAAAAAGCATTTTCCTTCGGATGATAAACGGCATACAAAGTTGAAACAATGCCTGGTTTTCCTTTGTTTGTCTTGATTATTCCATACGGATTAGAGTTAAGAGGCGACTTTGTATATACTACATCACCCGTCTGAACAATACCGTAATTTGATACTGATGCACCAGCGAAAGAACGACCTTGAAACTCAATCTGATTAACTATTCCATAGTCGCCTGAAACGGACAAAACATCAGACCTACCATATATGTTGCCAGTGTTCTTTTCGACGGAAACAGTAAGGTAATCTTCTAACTTACGCTGTTCCCAATCATCCGTAAATCCTTTGAATCTGATTTCTGGAACCTTCTCACCATTTTTCGGAAACATTTTTTCCAGCATTGCCTTTTTCATATTAACGAGCTTGTCACACTTTTGCTGATGAAGGGTGATAAGGTTGTCGATACTGGCAAAATATTGTCCGATAGTTTTCTGCTCAACCAGTGTTTTCGGCATCATTAACTCCATATTTGCCATCTGTTTACCCGATACTTCCGCAAATGT
>CALXBQ010000066.1 GCA_944386595.1 uncultured Clostridia bacterium | reverse complement strand
CCTTTCCGGCGACTGTCTGTCATGAAAAGTGTAAGACTAAATACTACATTTGTGGAAGTGGAAATGAGTGAAAGACTAAATTCCACTTTCGCCTATTCGAAGTGGAATTTAACTTTTTACTTCAGCGAAGTGAAAAGTGTGCCTGGATTTTCTCATATCAGCTTTTATTACTATTTTTTTGTGATATAATAACGATAATTACAGGCCGTTGTATGTTTTAAAATGGAAGGATTCTCTCATGGAAAATAAGTCTCACAATGTGAAAAGGATTCTTATTGTAGTTATGGGAATCCTTGTATGCTTTTTGATTGCCTTATCCTCCATACTTATTAGTAATTTCAGAGAAAAAGACAGAACTGCAGAAAAAGTATACAGTTATCTGCTCGTCAATTCCTTCGACAGTATAGACAATAATATAACAAAATATGACGCTGCATTGGACGAGATCACCGGTTCCTCTGATGCTGAGAAATTCCGAAATCTTATATATGATTTCAGATACGCAGTATACTATGACATTATGAATATAGGAGAAATAATCAGATACTATCCCGATGATATTTCCGAATGTGACCTTATATATTTGGATACGTTTTTGAACAGCGTCTACAGCCTTTGTGAACAGGGAGAACTGACGTCCGAAGTAGTCAGCGATGTTGATTACCTGTTCTCATGCTGGAAAGAATGCGACATCTCTCTCCTCAGAAGCGATTATAACAAGGGATTTGAAAATCTTTCCTTCACAGACGACAGATACGGAATTAAAACTTTTGCAAGCGAAGTGGAAAGACTCTATGAAAAATACGCATCATAGCCGAAAAAAAATTGCCAACTAACAAATCTGCAAGCTGACTCCCATTTTCCATAGCATATATGTTGCGAGATATATGTAGTACATAACCACTACATATATCTCCTTTTTATGTGGCTTAATTTTTAATCAATACTGAGGACCTCTTTCATCCTCATCTTCACTGGATTTACTTATTTTCTTTAAATATCCCTCTCCAATGCACTCAAGTACAAAAGCCGGTATAATAGGTGGAATTGTACATTCGAAAATGTTATATATTAACGCTAGAATAAGTATGATTACGGCGAAAACTGCAACTTCTTCATTCGTAATTCTGAACCTGTTTTTATAAAGGATACATATCAGAGCTCCCCCCAATCAACACGATCAATGCCAGTCTAAAATTAAATAGTGTAAAAGAATATATACCGTTATCTGGTTCGGAATTGATTGAAAATCCAATGGTTATACTTGCCAGCAATAAGTATGCTATTTTCTGTATCATAAAAACTACCTTCCCGATATTTTATTAATCCATTTACGCATCGGTTCATAGATACCAATAAATATCATCATAGGAATAAAAGCAGGTATACCGCACCCGATTTTGTAATAGAACGCAATAACGATTATGGAAACCACCGTCAGGTAAATCAAATCTGCCACACGGATTCTTCTTATTCTCCTGCCAAAATATACGACTATGCCTACCAGTATGAAGGATACACAGAATGTCACCGGGCTAAATCCGGCAAAATCCAGATTTTCGCCTCTATAAGATACCATCATGCCCATCATTAATGAACATACGGTCACATATATAACACTTATCATTCTCTCTTCTCATCCCCTTCATTTTCTTTTCTTTCCACTTTCGCCGTACTCAATTTATATCGAATAAAATACAGGACGCCGAGCAGAGCATTGAATGTAGCAAGAGGTGATATTGTACATTTTGTGCCGTTATAAAAAAGCGCCACCGAGACTGCTATTATCACCATGAAACTCAGCCCAACAAAATCTGTTTCCTTTTTCCGCTCGCCAAATGCGAATAGCGAACAAAGCATTACAAAGAATAAAATGGCCCAAAACGGTTGAAAACCTGTGATTTTGTATACGTCATCGATTTTGGTCCCCGCCATAAATTCCGAAATAACGGAGTATACTGCTATTCCTGAAACGGTGTACGTCATTTTCCATATTCCTTTTAAGTGCTTGAGTAAGGTTGCTTCTCATTATATTTTGTATTATACAATACTTATCGCTTTGTCTGTAGCGACAGTTTGTCTCATACGTATAGTATTTCCCGTATGCTGCAGGGGGTAAGGAATATTGAAAATGCTCGGATCTCCATAGTTTTGGATTTTCCGAGCATAAAACATCTTAATTTACGGTTGTCAGCGGTACTTTTCGGCACATTTTGCACAGATTCCGAGCACATCTAAGATTAAGAAATCCGGTCGCCCCGGCTCCCTACCTGTTAAGCTCAGCCCTGAATCTGCTTATCATGTTCCGCTCGGCCCGGGAAACGCTCATCTGGGATATGCCCAGTTCTCTTGCGATGTCGGACTGGGAGCGGTCGTTTATGAATCGTTCGCGGAAGATGGTCTTGTACTGGTCGCTGAAGGTGTCCATTACTTTTTTGATTATCTCCGATGTCTCCACTCTCTCGTAGCCGGCCTCGTCAAAGCCCGTGTATCTTTCAAGGAAAGGACTTTCTCCGTCTTCTCCCGCATCGTCAAATGTCTTGTCCAGGGAATATGTTCCGTATGCCTGTGAGCTTTCAAGGGCCTCGATTATCTGCTCCACTGTGTAGCCGGTGTATTCAGCAATCTCCTCAGCAGTTGGATTTCGCTGGTATTTCGCGTAGAGAGCTTCCTTGCTCTCGGTAACCTTGGAGGCGATTTCCTTAAGTCGGCGGGGAACCTTCAGGCTCCACTGCTTATCACGGAAGTACTTCTTTATCTCTCCCAGAATGGTAGGGGTGGCAAAGGAACTGAATTCAAAGCCCTTTGACGGGTCGAATCTTTCCACAGCAGAAACCAGAGCCATGGCTCCGACCTGGTAGAGGTCGTCGTAGTCCACGCCCTTGCCCGTATACTTTCTGATGAGAATATCCACCATATAGAGATATTTTTCGACTATCTCGTTTCGTTTATCGATTGTCGGGTTGTCCTTATATTGCTCGAACAACTCCTTCTGGTCTATCATAATTTTTTCCCCATTTTTACGAACTTGTGTCCGCTGTCGTCTCTTCCGAACTCTACGTCATCCATCAGCGTCTTGATTACGATAATCCCGAGATCCCCCTCTTCGGGACAGTTGAGACACGGCTTGCATGTTTTCTCCAGAGTGTGACAGTCGCAGTCGTCTCTTACGATAATCTCTATAGACCCCTTATCCACATTGCATTCTATCTCGTACTTGGTGCTGAAACCGCTGCTTCCGTGGCACGCCACGTTCTTGCACGCTTCCGAAACGGCGGTCTTGATGTCCTCTGCAGCCTCTATATCAAAGCCTGCCATGGAGGCAATCGACGTTGCAGCAAGTCTTACCATCGTTAAATATTCGGGTTTACCCGGTATTGAAATTTTTAAATTATCCATAGTAATTTCCCCCAGTAAAAAAATTTACCTGTACAGAATTCCTCCTGTACAGGTAATTATAAACCACTTGCTGACTTTTTGAAAGTATGAGTTTTTAAAGTGTCAGCTGTTCGCTGTCATCTCTGTTATCGGATTTCTTCGGCTTTTCGTCGTCCTCGTCCTCTTTGATGACCTTGGCCATTGCAACTATCTTAGTCTCGTCCTCGACCTTCATGATTCTTACGCCCTGGGTCGCGCGGCCTAATACGGTCACGTCGCTGGCTTTGATTCTGATGATTATGCCGTCGGAATTTATAAGCATGATTTCATCGTCCTCGTCCACCACCATCGCGCCCACCAGCGCTCCGGTCTTCTTAAACTTGGCCTTATCGTAGGTGAGAAGTCCCTTGCCTCCGCGAACCTGAACCTTGTAGTCCTCCACAGGCGTTCTCTTTCCGTAGCCGTTTTCCGTTGCCACGAAGAGCTGCTGACCCGGCTCCACCAGCTCCATTGCAACTACTTCATCGTCGCCCTCAAGCTTTATGGCTCTTACGCCGCCGGCAATTCTGCCCATCTCGCGAACGTCCTTTTCCGAGAAGCAGATGCACTTGCCTTTCTTCGTAACGATGATGACGTTGTTGTTTCCGGTAGTTTCCTTGATTCCGATAAGCTCGTCGCCTTCCTTGAGGTTGATGGCGATGAGGCCGGTCTTCCTGTTGGTGTCAAACTGGGAAAGAGCCGTTTTCTTAATGGTGCCGTGTTTCGTTACGGCGATGAGATACCTGTCGCTTGCAAAATCCTGAACAGGAATAACAGCAGTAATTCTCTCTCTCTGAAGCAGGTTCAGGAAATTTATTGCCGGAGTTCCTCTCGCCGTCCTCGTAGCTTCAGGCACTTCGTAAGCCTTTATCTTATGGGCTTTTCCCGTGTTAGTAAAGAACATGAGGTAATCGTGGGTGCTGGTCATTATGAGATCTTTGACAAAGTCGTTATCTCTGGTGGTGATTCCCATGATTCCCTTGCCGCCGCGGCGCTGAGCTTTATATGTATCAGCAGGTACACGCTTTATGTATCCCAGATGAGTAAGGGTTACGGCAACGTTTTCCTCTTCCACTAAATCCTCTTCGTCGAGCTCTCCTTCGTCCTTTACGATTTTGGTTCTTCTTTTATCGCCGAACTTCTTCTTTATCTCCAGAAGCTCGTCTTTGATTACGCCCATGAGAAGATGCTCGTTTTCCAGGAGAGATTTGAAGTAGGCGATTCTCTCCATCAGTTCGTTATACTCGTTATCTATTTTCTCTCTTTCCAGACCCTGCAATCTTGCAAGCCTCATGTCGAGAATTGCCTGAGCCTGAATTTCAGAAAGGCCGAATCTTTCCATGAGTTTTTCCTTGGCGTCGTTATATGCGCTTCTGATTATATGTATAACTTCGTCGATATTGTCGAGGGCTATGCGCAGACCTTCCAGTATGTGAGCTCTAGCTTCCGCCTTCTTTAAATCGTACTGGGTTCTCCTCGTTACGACTTCCTTCTGGAACTTGATGTACTCGTTTAAGATATCGTAAAGGGTGAGAACCTTAGGCTGACCGTCGACGAGAGCTATCATTATCATGCTGTAGCTGTCCTGAAGCTGGGTGTGCTTATACAGCCTGTTTAAAGTAATCTGAGGATTTGCGTCCTTCTTAAGCTCGATTACTATTCTGATACCTTCACGGTTGGACTCGTCTCTGATAGCGGAAATTCCGTCAACTCTCTTCTCCTTGACAAGCTCCGCCATCTTTTCTATGAGGCGGGCTTTGTTCACCTGATAAGGAATCTCGCTTACCACTATCTGAGAGCGGCCTCTGTCTGTCTCTTCAATTTCGCAGACCGATCTCACCTTTACCTTGCCTATTCCCGTCCTGTAAGCCTCTCTCATTCCGCTTTTTCCAAGAATGAGAGCACCGGTAGGAAAGTCAGGTCCCTTTATTATCTTCATAAGCTCGTCGACGTCCGTTTCGGGTTCGTCGATAAGCTTTACGGTGGCGTCTATTACCTCGCCCAGATTGTGAGGAGGAATGGACGTCGCCATACCTACGGCTATACCGTTGGAACCGTTGACCAGAAGGTTAGGGAAGCGGCTCGGAAGAACCACAGGCTCCTTTTCCTCTCCGTCAAAGTTGTCCCTGAAGTCTACGGTTTCCTTCTCGATGTCCCTGAGCATCTGAAGTGCGTAAGGTGACATTCTGGCTTCCGTATAACGCTGCGCGGCAGCGCCGTCTCCGTCTATGGAGCCGAAGTTTCCGTGGCCGTCCACCAGCATATATCTCTGAGAGAAGTCCTGGGCCATTCTTACCATGGCGTCATATATGGAACTGTCTCCGTGAGGGTGATATTTACCCATTACCTCTCCGACGATACGGGCGGATTTCTTATGAGGCTTGTCAGGAGTAACTCCCAGCTGTCCCATACCGTAGAGAATTCTTCTGTGTACCGGCTTAAGACCGTCTCTTACGTCAGGAAGGGCGCGGCCTACGATTACACTCATGGAATAGTCGATATACGACTTTTTCATCTCGTCGTGTATCTCATGCTGTTCAATTTTAGTATCTTCTAAGAGATTAGACATAGTTTACCCCTCCTTCCTTAAATATCTATTTCCGCATATTTTGCGTTTTCTTCGATGAATCTCTTTCTCGGCGGAACCTTGTCGCCCATGAGAACGGTGAAGATTTCATCCGCAGCGGTGGCGTCTTCCAGTGTGATCTGAACGAGAGTTCTGTTGTTGTAGTCCATGGTTGTCTCCCAGAGCTGATGGAAATCCATCTCTCCAAGACCTTTGTATCTCTGTATAAGCGGTTTTCCGCCCTTCTTGGAAAGGGTCTCCATGAGCCTGTCCTGCTCGCGTTCGCTGTAAGTGTAGTAAACCTCCTTGTTTCTCTTCGTCATAAAGAGAGGCGGTTTAGCGGCATACACATATCCTCCCTCTATGAGAGGAGTCATGTATCTGTAGAAGAAGGTGAGGAGCAGCGTTCTGATGTGAGCGCCGTCCACGTCCGCATCTGTCATGATGATAATCTTATGGTATCTCAGCTTGTTTATATCAAAGTCGTTTCCTATTCCGCAGCCGAAGGCCGTGATCATGTTCTTGATTTCGTCGGAATTGAGGATTTTGTCGAGGCGCGCCTTTTCAACGTTGAGTATCTTACCTCTGAGAGGAAGTACGGCCTGGCGTATTCTATCGCGCCCCTGCTTTGCGGAGCCTCCTGCGGAATCTCCCTCTACGAGGAATATTTCGGATTTTGCAGGATCCTTTTCGGAGCAGTCAGCCAGCTTTCCCGGAAGGGAGATGCTGTCGAGAACGCTCTTTCTTCTCGTAAGCTCTCTGGCCTTTCTTGCCGCCTCTCTCGCGCGGGAAGCCCTGAGACATTTATCCAGGATTATCCTCGCCTCGGTCGGGTGTTCCTCCAGGAACGCCATAAGGTTTTCGCTGGTGGAGGTTTCGACAAAGCCCCTTACTTCGCTGTTTCCGAGCTTTGCCTTAGTCTGTCCTTCGAACTGAGGCTGAGTCAGCTTTACGGACACTATGCCTGTAAGACCTTCTCTTACGTCCTCGCCGGACAGGGAGTCGTCGTTGTCCTTTAAAATCTTGTTCTTTCTGGCGTAATCGTTGAAAACTCTGGTAAGGGCGGACTTGAAGCCTGCCATGTGGGTTCCGCCTTCGACGGTGTTTATGTTGTTGGCGTAGGAAAGGAGCAGCTCGTTATACCTGTCGGTATACTGCATTGCAACTTCCATCTCCATGTTGTCCTTTACAACCTCGAAGTAGATTACTTCCTTGTGAAGAACTTCCTTGTTCTTGTTTATGTGTCTTACGAATTCAGAGAGTCCGCCTTCGTAGTGGAAAACTTCCTTTTTCTTCTCGTCCCTGTTGTCGGAAAGGGTGATTCTTATACCCTTATTGAGGAATGCCATCTCTCTGAGACGGTGCTCCAAGGTTCCGTAGTCGTATACGGTTTCGTCGAATATTTCCGGATCCGGCCAGAAAGTGGTCTTGGAACCGGTCTTCTTGGCCGTTCCTATAACCTCAAGAGGAGTTATGGTCTTGCCTTTTGCGTATTCCTGTCTGTAGATATTTCCGTTTCTCTTTACCTCTACTTCCATTTTGGTGGAAAGGGCGTTTACTACGGAAGCGCCTACGCCGTGAAGACCTCCGGATACCTTGTATCCTCCGCCGCCGAATTTTCCTCCGGCATGAAGAACGGTATGAATAACCTCCACTGCCGGGATTCCCAGCTTGGGATGCTTGTCTACGGGCATACCTCTTCCATCGTCCTCAACGGTTATGGAATTATCCTTATTTATAGTTACCGTTATGTTCTTGCAATAACCGGCAAGGGCTTCGTCCACACTGTTATCAACTATCTCATAAACGAGATGGTGAAGACCTCTCGGTCCCGTGCTTCCGATGTACATTCCCGGTCTTTTCCTTACGGCCTCAAGACCCTCTAATACCTGAATCTGAGACGCGTCATACTGATTGTTAACTTTGGTTTCAGCGCTCATTTAATACCTGCTTTCATACAAAATATTTTCCTTTTACAAAACAGAAAATATTATATTACATTCCGGCCAAAAAAACAAGATTTAGCGGTTATTTTTCTGTTTTTCGATAAATTTCATTAAAGATATAAAAAAATCGGCGAAATCGCCGATTTTCCCACTTAAATTATCTGAATTTCCCCTGATATATATTAAATATCTTTGCGTTCTTGAATTCTCCAAGAATCCTTTCGTCTAAAGACGTAGTGGTTATGAAGAGCTGATTGTCCTTTAATGTCTTTATGAGATATTCCTGCCGCGTACCGTCAAGCTCGCTCATCACGTCGTCCAGAAGGAGTATGGCGTCTTCTCCCGTTTCGTTTTTTATGAGATCAAGCTCGGCAAGCTTCAGTGAAAGGGCGCACGTCCTCTGCTGTCCCTGGGAACCAAAGCTTCTCATATTTATACCGTTTACGAAAAACGATATGTCGTCCTTGTGAGGACCCTTCGTGGTGGAGCGGTTTCTCATATCGGAATCGAAGGATTTTTTTATTTCTTCGTAGAAGAACATTTTTTGATCTTCGGGATTTTCCGTAACCCTGACGTCTGGCTCGTATTCTATGTTAAGGTCTTCGCCTCCGGCCGTAATCCCCGAGTGAATTCTGGCGCTGAAGCCTCTGATGCTTTCTATGAATTTCTTTCTTCCCGTTATTATATCGGCTCCGTATCCTGCAAGCTGACTGTCCCAGAGGTCGAGGAGAGACGGGTCTATGCTTTCCTCTTTCAGATAGGCGTTTCTCTGAGCCAGGATTTTCTTATAGTTTGAAAGGCTGTCGTAATACCGTGGCGATATCTGACAGAGCTCACGGTCTATGAATTTTCTTCTCTTTTCAGGCTCGTCCTTTACAATCTTCATATCTTCGGGAGAAAATATGACTATCATTATATTTTCCAGAAGCTCCGAGGACTTCCTCAGTGGAATTCCGTCTTTCTTTACGGATTTCTTCGACGCACCCTTTATTCTTATCTCGACTTCCGTACCGGAAAATTTCTTTTCGGCGTTTACCTTTATGAGAGCTTCGTCTCTGCCGAACATTATGACGTCGCCGTCCTTTGCAGTACGAAAAGACCTGCCTATGGAGGTCATGTATATGCTCTCTATGAGGTTGGTCTTTCCCTGCGCGTTGTTGCCAAGTATTAAATTTATCTTTTCATCAAAATCAGCTTCCAGACTTTCGTAATTTCTGAAGTTTTTCAGCTCTAACCTGGTTATGTACATTTAATTTCAGCTTTCCGCCTTAATTTCCCGTTATTCTTACAGGAAGAATGAGATATTCGTAGGAATTTCCTTCAACGGGATGAACGAGGCAAGGGGTAATTCCTGTATTGAATTTCATTATGATTTCGTCATCGTCTATGACTTTGAGAACGTCCAGAACGTATTTTGCGTTAAAGCCTATCTCAAGATCGTCTCCCGTTTTCTGTGCAAGAACGTCTTCTCTCACGTTTCCTTCCTCGGATCTTGAGGTTATGGTTATGAGATTATCGGAAATGGCGAGCTTTATCAGGTTGTTCTTTCCTTCCTTTGAGAGAAGGGACGCTCTCTCGATGCTGTCCAGAAGATCGCGCCTTGAAACTCTGACCTGAATCTTATCCTCCTTAGGAAGGATATCTCTGTATTTTATGAATTCACCGTCTAAAAGTCTCAGGGCTACCTTGACGTTTTCTATAACAAAGACTGCTTTTCTGTTGTTTATGAGAAGCTTTATCTTTTCGGCGGAATCGGAGCTTATATCGCTGATGATTTTATTTATTTCGTTCATTATCTTAGCGGATATGATTATGCTCTTTTCCTCGGTATTTACCATAGGTTCTCTGGATATTGCCATTCTGTATCCATCTATGGCTACCATACTGATTTCATCAGACTTTAGCTCTGTGAGAATTCCGGTGATTACACCCTTTGATTCATCTATGCTTGCGGCAAAGGAGGTTTTTCTTATCATAGATTTTAAAAGCTCGGAATCAAATTCGATGCAGCCGCTTCCTTCTTCTTCGTTTTTAATCTCAGGAAACTCGTCGGCAGGCATTCCCACTATGGAAAATTCCGAGTTCATACAGCGGATTATGACCTTGCCATCTGCAACTTCCACTTCCAGTTCCTTTCCAGGGAGCTTTCTTATGATATCGCCGAAGAGTTTTGCCTGAACTACGACGCTGCCTTTTTCCAGGGTTTCCACCTTTATAACCTCTTCTATGGTTATATCAAGATCCGAAGCTACCATCTTCAGGTTTCCGGTTTCGTCGGCTTCAATAAGGATTCCCTTGAGAATAGGAATAGTGGTTCTCGAAGTAACCGCTTTAGATACTATGTTAAGAGCTCTGGAAAGATCCTGCTGTGAACATTTGAATTTCATTTCTTCCTCCTTGATTTCAATTATGACTGCAGCTTTATTTATATATTAAATATAGTAGTAATAGTAGTAGTGGCGGTGGAAAAGTGGATAACTTATATTAAGCACTGCAATTCCGTTTTATTTTATCCACAATGCACCTGTGGATAACCTTTTGATAAGTATGGGATAACTGTGGATAATCTTTTATATTTTTATCGAATCCATTATGGACTGAACTTCCTTTTTTAATTCCTCGTCCGTTTCAATATCGTACCTTATCTTATCGCAGGCGTACATTACCGTTGAATGATCTCTGTTTCCGAATATGCCGCCTATTCTTACGTTGGAGTAATCCGTAAGTTCCCGGCAGAGGTACATGGCTATCTGTCTCGGATATGCCAGAGTTCTCTTTCGGCTCTTTCCCTCAAGATCCGATACCTTTATTTTAAAGTGCCTTGCGACGGCGTTTTTGATTTTTTCGGGAGTTATGGCCGAATTGTCGTTGGCTATGACATCTTTGATAACTCTCTTTGCAAAGGCGAGATCTATATGCTCGTCAAGGCTTTTTGAAAATCCTACAAGCCTTACGAGAGCGCTTTCAAGCAGCCTTACGTTGTCCGTTATCTTCTCCGATATGAGATTGAGGACCTCTTCAAGGTCGTCATCTATTTCGATTCCTTCGTTTACGGCTTTTTTTCTCAAGATGGCAACTCTCGTTTCATAATCCGGCGGCTGTATGTCGACGACCATATTCCAGCCGAATCTGGATCTGAGCCTTTCGTCCAGCTTCGTCAGGTTTTCGGGCGGATTGTCGCTTGAGAGTATTATCTGCTTTTTCTCTTCGTGAAGAATGTTGAAGGTGTGGAAGAATTCCTCCTGGGTGGCTTCCTTTCCTTCAAGAAACTGTATATCGTCAACGATGAGAACGTCGGCACCTCTGTATTTATCACGCACCTCTTCCATCTTCTTATTCTGGATCGCGGTAACCACGTCGTTGGTAAAGGTCTCGGACGATACGAATATAATTTTCTTATCTGTCTTATGTTCCAGAATATATATGCCTATGGCGTTGAGGAGATGAGTTTTTCCAAGTCCCGATCCTCCGTAAATGAAGAAGGGATTGTAGGTGTTGGCCGGATCCTTTGCTACGGCCATGGCCGCGCTTACGGCGTACTTGTTACTCTCTCCGACGACAAAATTGTCAAAGGTGTAGTTAGGGTTGAATATTTTTTCCTTCTGAAAGTTTATATTGAAGCTGTACGCCTTTGACGTTCTGTCTTTCGATTTAAGTATCGTATTTTCATTTTCATAGTCGGCTTCTGTTTTAACGACAACTTTATAAACCTCGCCCGTAACGTTTTCAATGCTCTGAGAAAACAGGCTGGTATAACGTCTTGAAAGTATGTTGGCTGTCATGCTCTTTTCGGTTGCGACGTAGGCTACGTTTATTTCGCTGTCCAGCTTTTTCAAAGTGGTCCGGGAAAGAAACGCGTCGTATGCCGAAGGAGTGCAGCTGATTTTAACGTCGTTTAAAACTTCACGCCAGATTTTATTTGTATCAGTCATTTTAAGTCTCCTGTTTGTACACTATATTTTAATAAAAGAGAGTAATCAAAACAAGTGGATAAGTTAAATTATCCACAGATAATCCACAAAAAAATCCACACCGAGCGGCTTAATTTGAAAGTTTTCCATAGACTTATCCACATATTGTGGATAACTTTATCACCATAACACAAATATGTTGATAAGTATTGTGATCTACAATTGACAAATGATATATATCGTGATATATAATAGATGAGGAGGTGAACCATATGGATACAGCCAAGGTATTTGAAAACGGGAGAAGTCAGGCGGTACGCCTTCCGAAGAAGTTTCGCTTCAACGTGGACGAAGTTGTTGTTCAGCAGCTGGGAGATGCGGTGCTTTTAGTTCCGAAGGATTCCCTGTGGCAGACTTTTATGGACGGTATAAACGGTTTTACCGATGACATCTTTGAAAACGGACGTAATCAGGGTATTCAGGAAGAGAGAGAAAATCTATGATATATATGCTGGACACCAATATCTGTATCTACGTTATGAAAAGAAAACCGGAAAACGTGTTGAAAAGGTTTCATAAGGAATTAAACGGAGGACTGTGTATTTCTTCGGTCACCCTGGCAGAGCTTGAATATGGAATGAAACACAGTTCTGCTCCGGTAAAGAATGAACAGGCGCTGCTTCGTTTCCTGGCGCCGATCAGCATTTTGCCTTTCGGTGCGGCGGCAGCGATAGAATACGGGGATATTCGCTCCTACCTTCAGGGAAAAGGTACACCGATCGGGCCTCTTGATATGTTGATTGCGGCCCACGCAAAAGCAGAGAAAACAGTTTTAGTTACAAATAACGTCAGGGTATTTAAGCGCGTACCCGGTTTAAAGATAGAAAACTGGGTTGAATAGAGATAACCTGATGCGACCCTTAACAAGGTTGCATAAATTGAAGACTTTGACGGAACGGCATAAAGGCTGCAGGACGGTGATTTTTCAGGAAATTGGAGATGTGTTATTGACAGGGGTACTCTAAAAAAGTATAATGGTAGGACATGTGTGCGCCGTTGAAATTTAGACTGCGCTGATTTTACGTTATTCAGGAGGTAAAGAAAATGAAAATGACTTATCAGCCTAAGAAAAGGCAGAGAAAAAAGGAACACGGATTCAGAAAGAGAATGAAGACCAAGAACGGCAGAAACGTTCTTAAGAGAAGAAGAGCTAAGGGAAGAAAGAAGCTTACGGCTTAGTTCAGACTTTGCGGTAAAATGTTAAAAAAAACGGTATTAAGAGGCAAAAAGAACTTTTCCGCCATCTATAAGAGGGGAAAGTCAGTGGGAGACAGATACGTTGTCCTTTTCTACAGGAAAAACGGTCTTGATTACAACCGCATAGCCTTCCTTGCCAGTAAAAAGGTCGGAAACAGCGTGAAAAGAAACAGAGCCAGACGTCTGATGAAGGAAAGCTACAGGCTTACCGGACTTAACGTTCCGTCAGGCTACGATTTCATTTTTATCGCCCGCAGCACCATAGAAGGTGCCAAATGCCGACAGGTGCAGATATCCCTTGAATCTGCCTTAAAAAAATCAGGGGTGATAAAAAAATCATGAAATATGTAAACGGCTTTTTTAAAAAAGTGTTGATAATCCTGATCAGATTCTATCAGAGATGTATTTCACCGCTTTTTCCGGGTAAATGCAGATTTTATCCCACCTGTTCGGAGTACTTTATACAGGCTCTTAACAAGTACGGGGTAATCAAGGGAAGCCGGCTCGGAATAAAACGAATTCTGAAGTGTCACCCGTGGAATCCGGGAGGTTACGACCCTTTGGAATGACGGAGGATATTTAATGTTAGGATTAATAGCCAGACCTTTCGGCTTTCTCTTATCCTTTTTCTACGATATATTGGGTAGTTACGCCTTTGCCATCATTGCACTTTCGGCGCTGGTGAGAATTGCCATGTATCCGCTCTACAAGAAGCAGGTGCTTTCCATGGCGGGAATGGTAAACATTCAGCCGAGGATGAGAGAAATCCAGAGAAAATACGCTAACGACAGAGAAACCATGAACATGAAGCTGCAGGAGCTCTACAAGGAAGAAGGGTACAACCCTGCGGCAGGATGTCTCCCTATGATCATACAGATGGTCGTAATATCCGGTCTTTTCGGTCTGCTCAGATATCCGCTCACATACCTGGGAAACGATACGGAAATGGTATTTGCCGTTCACCATTCGTTCCTCTGGATGGAGGATCTGAGTCAGCCTGACCTTTGGATATTGCCTATTCTGTCCGGAGTTGCAACCTTTGCTTCCTTCTGGATGTCATCTCAGAACGGAATGCAGCAGCAGGCAGGAAACGCCATGAATATAATCATGAAGTATTTATTCCCTATCATGATTGTATGGCTGGCAAGATCCTATCCGGCAGGACTTGCGATCTACTGGTTTATAAGCCAGTTCTTACAGATTTTCTTTAACATCAGGTTCAATATCCTGAGAAAGGAAATCAGAGAGGGTAAAGTTGACGCTAGCGGTAAGAAGATTAACAAGAAGAAATAGAAAGCTTCGGAGGATATATAATGGATGTTTCTGAAAAATGGGGAACGGATATAGATACGGCAGTGGATCTTGCCCTGGCGGATCTAAAGGCCACCAGAGATGAGGTTGAGATAACCGTTTTAGAGCAGCCATCCAGAGGATTTTTCGGTATCGGTTCCAAGCTTGCTCTCGTAAGAGTGGAGAGAAAGAAGGCCGAGCCTGCTCCGGAAGAGAAGAAAACCGAACCTGAAGCTGCTGTATTTGAGGAACCAAAGCATTCAAAAAAGGAAAAGCGTTCTCATCGCGAATCCTCTCATCAGAAGAAGAATTCCGATGAGCACAAGGAATACAGAAAAACAGAGTCCACCATAATTAGAGAGGACGAAAGCTTCACACCTTTGGAGGAGCACCCTGCTCTCACGTTCCTTAAGGATCTTACAGAGCAGATGAATCTTGATATTGACGTATCGGCGAAGACCGACGGTGAGAATATCTACGTGGATATGAACGGAAAGGATTCCGGAACCGTAATCGGTAAGAGAGGACAGACTCTCGATGCGATTCAGTACCTGACCAGCCTTGTTGTGAACAAGGGCGGCGACGAGTACATAAGAGTCGTGGTTGACGCTGAAAACTACAGAACGAAGAGAGAAAAGACTCTCGAAAAGCTTGCAGAAAGACTTGCCGACAAGGTAGTCAGAACCAGGAGAAGCGTAAGGCTGGAGCCTATGAATCCGTATGAGAGAAAGGTAATCCACGCCACCCTTCAGAGTAACCCAAGAGTTACAACGAGAAGCGAGGGTCAGGACCCGTACAGAAGGGTCATCATCGAACTGAAATAATTTTACGGCCCGCTTTATTCAAGCGGGCTTTGAATTTTATGGATATGAAATGCGATACTATAGCCGCAATCGCTACTCCACTGGGAGAAGGCGGAATCGGAATCATCAGGATCAGCGGCGATGATTCACTTGAAATATTAAATCGTGTATTCAGACCGGCGTCGGGGCAGCCCCTTAAGAGCAGAATGCTCACATACGGTCACATTGTCGACCCGGAAAGCGGCGCCGTTACCGACGAGGTTCTCGCCGTATACATGAAAGGGCCCAAGACATATACTGCCGAAGATGTGGCGGAGATAAACTGTCACGGAGGGCTTGTTCCTCTGAAGCGGACTTTGTCCCTTGTCCTCAGAGGAGGCGCCCGTCTTGCCGAGCCGGGAGAGTTTACAAAGCGCGCATTTTTAAACGGACGGCTCGATCTTTCTCAGGCCGAAGCCGTCATAGACGTTATAAGCGCAAAGACGGACAGGTTTTTCGATGCGGCAATAGACCAGCTTGAAGGAAGCCTTTCAAAAAGGACGCGTGCAATCGGAAATAAGATAATGGATATTCTCGTCGAGATGACCGTCAACATTGACTATCCCGACGAGGACATAGAGGAGCTTACTTACGAAAAGCTCACTTCAGACCTTAAATCTGTAATAGCCGATATCAGGAAACTTCTTTCGGGAGCGGGAAGCGGTAAGCTCTTAAGAGAAGGAATTGCCATCGGAATCGTCGGTATGCCTAACGTGGGCAAATCCTCTCTCCTGAACTGCCTCCTTCGTGAATCCAGAGCCATAGTTACAGAGATTCCGGGAACGACCAGAGATACCATAGAGGAATACATGAGCATAAAGGGTATTCCCGTTAAGCTTACGGATACTGCGGGAATCAGAACTACCGACGACAGGGTTGAAAAGATAGGGATTCAGCGTTCAAAGAAGATTTTGGGCGAGGCAGATATTGTCGTCTTTGTCGCAGACGCAAGCAGAGCTCTCATGGACGAGGATGTTGAAATTATGAAGGGCCTCTCTCAGGGGCGTTCTCTCATACTTTTAAATAAGACGGACCTTGAGATGGTGACAAAGCCTGCCGATATTGAAGCCTTTGCGCCGGGAATTAAAATCCTCGAGACGTCTTTGATATCGGACGATCAGGCGGAAGCCCTGGAGGACGCTATCTACAATATGGTCGGCGAAAAGACCGAGCAGTCCGCAGGCGGCAGCGTTATAACCAACGTGAGACATGAAAACGCTCTTCGGGAAGCCTTGTCCTTTGCGGAGGACGCCCTTAAGGGGGCAGAGGAGATGCAGCCTCTTGAGCTTATAGAGATAGACGTTTCCGGATGCAGGGACGCTCTCGGCGCCATAACCGGAGAAACCACCTCGGCCGACGTTATAGACGAGGTGTTCAGCAGATTTTGTCTGGGTAAATAGATTGTAGGGAAAAATCAATGGATAAAATTTTAATGGGTACATACGATGTCGCGGTAATCGGTGCAGGCCACGCCGGCTGTGAGGCCGCCCTTGCCGCCGCCAGAATGGGGAAGAAGACCATACTCTTTTCCATGAATCTGGAGTCCGTCGCCATGATGCCGTGCAATCCGTCCATAGGCGGAACGGGAAAGGGTCATCTCGTCAGGGAAATCGATGCCCTGGGAGGTGAGATGGGAATCAACATCGACAAAACCTTTATTCAGAGCAGAATGCTCAACACGGCCAAGGGACCGGCCGTCCATTCGCTCCGCGCGCAGGCGGATAAAAACAGATACCACATCGAGATGAAGAAGACCCTTGAAAATCAGGAGAATCTTCACCTTATACAGGAAGAGATAACGGAAATCATCGTAGAGGACGGAAAAGCCTCCGGAGTTGTAACTCGCACCAACACCCGTTACGGGGCCAAGGCTGTGATCATTGCGACTGGAACATTTCTCCGGGGCAAAATATTCATCGGCGACAGCGCTTTCATGAGCGGACCGTCGGGACTTGCGCCGTCTATAGATCTTGCGGAGAATCTGAAAGAACTGGGTCTAAGCCTTCGCAGGTTTAAGACGGGAACGCCGGCAAGGGCTCTGGCTTCAACCTTCGATTACTCGAAGATGACGGAACAGAAGGGAGACGAGAGAATAGTTCCCTTCTCGTTTATGAACGAGCTCCTTGAAAGGGATCAGATTTCCTGCTGGCTCACATACACCAACGCCGAAACCCACAGAGTTATCAGGGAGAACTTCCATCGTTCGGCTCTTTTCGGTGGTCAGATAGAGGGTACGGGTCCGAGATACTGTCCGTCCATCGAGGACAAGATTCACAGGTTTGCGGATAAAGAGAGGCATCAGCTCTTCGTGGAGCCGGAGGGACTTGATACCCAGGAGATGTATATTCAGGGAATGTCCTCAAGTCTTCCCGAAGACGTTCAGAGGGATTTCTACCACACCATAGCGGGACTTGAAAATATAGTCATAACCAGACCGGCCTATGCCATAGAGTACGACTGCATCGACCCGCTGGAGCTGAAGCTGAACCTTGAGACGAGAGCGGTAAAGGGTCTTTTCTGTGCGGGACAGTTTAACGGAAGTTCCGGATACGAAGAGGCTGCAGCTCAGGGCCTTATGGCGGGAATAAACGCGGTACTTTCAATAGACGGAAAAGAACCTTTTGTCCTGGGAAGAAATGAGGCGTACATCGGTGTTCTTATCGATGACCTTGTGACAAAGGGTACCAACGAGCCTTACAGGATAATGACGAGCAGGGCGGAGTACAGACTGGTGCTGAGACAGGATAACGCTGACTGGCGTCTTACGGAGAAGGGCTACCGGCTTGGCCTTGTCAGGCCGGAGAGATACGAAAGGTTTCTCAAGAAGAAGGAGGAGCTTGAGGCCGAAAGACAAAGGTTTGAGACCACAAAGGTCACGCCGGCTCAGGTCAACGGATTCCTGGAGGCCCTGGGAAGCTCGCCTGTTGCCGGAGGGATTTCCCTTGCGGAGCTTTTAAAGCGTCCCGAGGTTACATACGAGAATCTTTCTGAGGTGGATCCGGAAAGACCGGTTCTCTCCTATCATACCGTAAGTCAGCTGGAGGTAATGATAAAGTACAGCGGATATATAGACAAGCAGATGAAGCAGATAGAGAAGTTCAGAAAGCTGGAGGAGAAAAGGCTGCCTGAGAATCTGGATTACCTGAATCTGGAAGGGCTTCGCATCGAGGCCCGTCAGAAGCTGGACGCAATCAGACCGGTTTCGGTGGGACAGGCTTCCAGAATTTCCGGAGTTTCCCCTGCGGACATAAACGTGCTGCTCATTCACCTTGAAAAGATGAGAAGATCCGGCGGAGGAGAAAGCTGATGAGTGAGTTCGATAAATATGAAAAGGAAATAGCCGCCAAAATCGCTGAAATGGAATTTAATGGAAGCTCTAAAATCGCCTCAGAGCTTGTTAATTACATGAAAGGTATATTGGAATGGAACGAAAAAATAAACCTTACAGCGATTAAAATACCCGGCGAATTCGTGATAAAGCATTTTTTTGACAGTTTTCCTGCCGCCACGCTGCCGGAATTTAAGAGAGCGGAAACGGCTATTGACGTGGGAACGGGAGGAGGCTTCCCGGGCGTTCCCCTTGCAGCCCTTTGTCCGGAGAAGAAGTTCGTTCTTGCCGATTCCCTGGCAAAGAGGCTCAGGGTAATCGACGCGGTTGCCCTCGATTCTGGAATTACCAATATTACCACCGTTCACGGAAGGGCGGAGGATCTGGGAAGAAACCCGGACTACCGGGAGACCTTCGACGTGTGCGTGTCAAGAGCCGTTGCGTCTCTTCCCGTGCTTCTTGAATATTGCCTGCCTTTCGTAAAGGTAGGCGGAACCTTCATAGCCTATAAAGGGCCGGAAGCGGAGGAGGAGATAAAGATATCCTCGGCTGCACTTAAGAAGCTGGGTGGGAAAATAGATAGAATCGTAGATGCGTCTGACGGTACATACAGTCATAACCTTATCGTCATCACAAAATCTTCATCTACGCCGAAAGCCTATCCGCGCAAAGCCGGAACCCCTTCAAAAACACCGCTTTAAGGCGTATATAGTATTTGTTTTTCAGAGGATGTTTCACGTGAAACGTCCTTGTTTTTTCATAAAACAGTGGCAAAAAAAGTGACGGTGTTATATAATAAACGGAGCAGATTTATGACGTAACGGGAGGTAGCAAATTGGGAAAATCTATAGCGATATTTAATCAGAAGGGCGGCGTTGGCAAGACGACTACCAACATCAATCTGGGCGCCAGCCTCGCTCTGAAAGGCAAGAAAATACTCATGCTGGACATAGACCCTCAGGGAAATACGACCAGCGGAATTGGAATAACGAAGAGAAATCTGGACTATACCGTATACGATCTTCTGGTGCAGGACGATTTCGATACAGAAAAAGCCATCATACATACCAACACCGAGAATCTTGACATAATCCCTGCAAGCGTTGATCTGGCAGGGGCTGAGATAGAGCTGGCCCCGGTAAAGGGCAGAGAGAAAAGGCTCAGAGCAGCTATGGACAAGATAAGGGACAGATACGATTACATATTCATCGACTGTCCGCCTTCTCTGGGACTTCTGACGATCAACTCTCTTACGGCCGTTGAAAGCGTTCTGGTACCTATCCAGTGCGAGTTCTACGCGCTGGAGGGAGTAAGTCAGCTTGTCAGCACCATCGACCTTATAAAGAAGAGCCTGAATCCGGACCTTGAAATAGAGGGAGTAATCCTGAGCATGTTTGACGGAAGAACCAATCTTTCCGTGCAGGTGGTTCAGGAGGTTAAAAAGTACTTCGGAGCCAAGGTGTACTCCACGGTAATACCGAGAAATATAAGGCTTGCGGAAGCGCCAAGCTACGGTATGGCAATTACGGAATACGACCCGAAATCGAGAGGCGCAGAGGCTTACAGGGAGTTCGCCGAAGAATTTCTTGAACGGGAGGCTGAGTAAATGGCTGGTAAACCGAAGAAAGGCGGCCTGGGAAGAGGCCTTGACGCTCTCATAGCGGATACCGTTCCGGTAGTGAAAGAGGAAAAGGAAAGGCCGGGTACAGGAGAGCCCGATGAGAACTCCATAATATATGTAAGCATTAACGACATCAGAGCCAACAAGGATCAGCCGAGGAAGAACTTTGACGAGGAAAAGATAAGAGAGCTTGCGGATTCCATAACAGAGCACGGGATAATTCAGCCGCTGGTTGTAAGAAAGAAGGGAAACTTCTACGAGATAGTGGCTGGTGAGAGAAGATGGAGAGCCGCAAGAACTGCCGAGCTTACAGAAGTTCCGTGTATCGTCAGGGAATTCACCGACGAGGAAAATATGCTGGTCGCCATAATAGAGAATATGCAGCGGGAGGATCTGGATCCCATAGAAGAGGCTCTCGGCATAAACCAGATGATAAAGACATACGGTTTTACCCAGGAGCAGGTATCTAAGAGCATAAGCAAGAGCAGACCGTATATCTCCAATACCTTAAGACTTCTGAAGCTTCCGGAGGAAATCCGGCAGATGGTATCGGAAGGGAAAATTTCGGCGGGGCACGCGAGAGCTATAATCAATGTATCTAATCCCGAGCAGCAGGAAGAGATAGCCGAAAGAGCTCATAAGGAAGGTCTTTCCGTAAGAGATGTGGAAAAGCTCGTTCTGAAGATAAACAAGCCGAAGAAGCAGCCGAGGAAGAAAGTGAAAAGTCCCGATGCGGCGAGAGTGGAAGATGAGCTGAGAGAGCTTTTCGGCACTAAGGTCACCATAAATTCCACCGGAAAAAAGGGAAGGATAGAGATAGAATATTACGGGCAGGACGATTTGAACAGAATCGTAGAACAGCTGAAAACAGCGGATAAATAGAGATAGTTTCACGTGAAACAACGATATGGACAGAGGTTATGGGAAATTCTGACAGAAAGCCCATTAACCTCTTTTCTATTGGGCGGAAACGTGGTAAAATAACATAATACACAAAATCAACACTTTGAGGGTCATAAAGCGTGGTATAATTTAGTCTGCCTGTTTATGTCCCTGTTAAAGTACGGCAACTTGCCGGAAAGATAATAAAACAAAGAGGAAACTATGACGGGAACGAATATTGAAAAACTCACGTCTATGGATGTTCCGCTGCCGACCTGCGAGGTCAACTCGAAGGGCAAGATTACTAAGGCAAACGAGCACATAGGGGAAGTGTTCATATACAGAGATATAACCGACAGCGACTTTTTTGCCATAACCGGAGTAAGACTCAACCAGCTTTCGGAAGCTGCAGACGGTAAAAGAGTTCTGGTGGAGAGAAACGGCAGAAGCTTCAGGCTGATGGTCAGAACGTCCGGTGAAGGGGACGATACCCTGTACACCGTATTCTTTGTCGACGTTACAGGCTTTGAGAACCTGAAGGTAAGATATAACGACGAGAAAATCTGCGTCTGCCAGGTAAACATAGACAACTATGACGAACTCATATCCAACGTACCCCCTGAGACGGGAATGAGCATCGCCGCCAAAATAGACTCTATCGTCAGAAAGTGGTTTGCAAAGTATGAGGCGACGGTGACGAAGGTACAGAGCACGTCGTATATGATTCACTTTCATCACGTTTACGTGCGTCAGATAGTGGACAGCAGGTTCAACATTCTGGACGAGGTAAGAGAAATAGAAACCAAGGCCGACTTTCCGGCCAGCCTGAGCATAGGTCTGGGAATAGGCGGAAAAAGCGTTCTTGAAACGGAGGAGTTTGCGGTTACGGCCCTGGAGCTTGCTCTCGGCAGAGGGGGAGATCAGGCTGTCGTAAAGGACGGAAGCAGAATCCAGTACTACGGCGGAAAGAACCAGACCGTGGAAAAGGGAAATAAAGGTAAATCCCGTATAGTGGGACACGCCTTAAAGCAGCTCATCGTCCAGTCCAACAGGGTTCTCATCATGGGACACAAGGGCGCCGATATGGACGCGTTCGGTTCATCGCTTGGAATATACAGAATGTGCGCGCTGTCGGGAACAGAGGCTCACATCGTTATCGACGAGGTCAACGACTCTCTTCACGCCATATTCACCCAGGCAAAGGCCTCCGACAACTACAGTTTTATAACCACTCAGAGAGCCGAAAAGCTCATAACCAAGGAAACTCTCATAATAGTTCTGGATACTCACAGACCGAGCTATCTGGAAAGACCGGAGCTGCTTGAAACGGCCGACAGAATAGTGGTCATAGACCATCACAGGAAGGCCGAGGACAGCATAGAAAATACGGCCCTTTCGTACATAGAAAGCTACGCCTCCTCCACTGCGGAGCTGGTTACGGAGATTCTACAGTACGCGGGAGGAAGAAAGACACTGATAAAGCTTGAAGCGGAGGCACTTCTTGCCGGAATGTACATAGATACCAACAGATTCGCCGTAAAGACCGGAGTGAGAACCTTTGAGGCCGCGGCGTGGCTGAGAAGATCCGGCGCCGATACCACGGAGGTAAAGAGATTTTTCCAGACAGACCTTGACGATTTCAGGGTAAGGGCAAAGTGTATAGCGGCCGCCGAGTTTTACGACAACGGAGTGGCAATGTCGGTATGCGAAGGTGAAAACCAGGAGGCTCAGGTCATTAATTCCCAGGTTGCCGACGAGCTGCTGAACATAAAGGGGATAAAAGCATCTTTTGTCGCAGGAAGAAACGACAAAGGAGTCACCTGCGTAAGCGCAAGATCTCTGGGAGAGGTCAACGTTCAGCTTATAATGGAAAAGCTGGGAGGAGGCGGACACCTTACAACTGCGGGAGCGCAGGTAGACGTGTCTCCCGAAGAGGTGCTTGCCAAAATACGCGGCATGACGGAGAAAATATAGGATACAGCTCATATTCAGGAGGAAATGAGAAATGATAGTAATACTTAAGAAAGACGTTAAAGGTACGGGTAAAGCCGGAGATGTGGTAAAGGTAAGCGACGGATTCGCAAGGAATATGCTTCTTCCTAAGGGATTTGCCGTGGAGGCAACGGACGGAAACGTGCGCAGCCTTGAAAAGCAGAAGGCCCTTCAGGCAAAGAAGGAGGCAGAGGAAAAGGCTGCGGCGGAAAAGCTGGCAGCCGAGCTTGCGGAGAAGAAGGTAGTAATAAAGACGAAATCGGGAGAGGGCGGAAGGCTTTTCGGTTCCATCACCTCTAAAGATATTTCCGACGCCATAAAGGATCAGCTGGGCATGGATATAGACAAGAAAAAGATCCAGATGAAGGCAGCGGTTAAACAGACAGGCCATTTTGACGTTGAAATAAAGCTTTACCAGGGCGTAAAGGGAAATCTCAGCGTCGATATAGTTTCAGAATAATTCGGGAGAAAACCATGGCAAAAACGGAGAGAATACTTCCCCACAGCAGAGATGCCGAGCAGTCAGTGCTCGGCGCTGCTATGCTGAGCAGAGACGCTCTGTCGGACGTGATGGAAATAATAAGACCTGACGACTTTTACGATTCGGCACATAAGGAAATATTTGCCGCGATGGCGGATTTGTCCAGAGAAGGGGAAAACGTCGATATAGTAACGGTCTGCGACGAGCTTAAGAAGAGAAACTCCCTTGAGGCTGCAGGCGGAAGAGCCTACGTGGCGTCTCTTTCTTCGGACGTGCCGTCTGCCGCAAACGCGGCGGGCTATGCCAGGATAGTCGCCGAAAAATCGTCCCTCAGAATGCTCATATCCGCCTCCGACGATATAAGGGAGAAGGCGTTCGGAGAAAGCGAGGATCCGAACGCGCTTTTGGATCACGCCGAGCAGCGGATATTTGAGATAGCTCAGAAGAGACAGACCAGGGACTATCTGCCTATATCGGACGTTCTCGTAGAGAATATGAATATGATAGATAAAGCGGTTCAGGCAGAGGGTCAGGTCACGGGCCTCACCACCGGATACAAGGAGCTGGATACGGAGACAAGCGGACTTCAGAAGTCCAACCTGGTGATAATCGCGGCCCGTCCCGCCATGGGAAAGACGGCCTTCGCCCTGAATATAGCTCTTAATGCGGCGAAAAAGGCGGACGCGACCGTGCTAATATTCAGTCTTGAGATGGCAAAAGCCGAGCTCAGCCAGAGAATACTTTCCATGGAATCGAGAGTCGAGATGCAAAAACTCAAGGTCGGAGACATTAAGAACAACGACTGGGAGCGACTTGCCCTTGCCTACGACTCTCTGGCGGGCACTAAAATATACATAGACGACACGCCGGGCGTCAGCATAATGGAGATGAAGAACAAGTGCCGCAGGCTTAAGGCGGAAAAGGGCCTCGACCTTGTGGTGGTCGACTACCTCCAGCTGATGCAGGGTGACGGAAGAAGCGACAACAGACAGCAGGAGATAAGTACGTTTTCAAGACAGCTGAAGCTTTTGGCGAGAGAGATGGACTGCCCGGTAATCGTTCTTTCTCAGCTTTCCAGAGGACCGGAGCAGAGAACCGACCACAGGCCGGTGCTGTCGGACCTTCGAGAATCGGGAGCCATAGAGCAGGACGCCGATATCGTAATGTTCCTCTACAGAGACGATTACTACAATGAAGACACGAAAAAACCGGGAATATGCGAGATAAATATAGCCAAGCACAGAAGCGGTGCCGTCGGAAGAATAGAGCTGGCCTGGGTAGCAAGGTATACCATGTTCAGTGATAAGGCTTAGGAGATGTGAGTTCATGAAATTTTCCAGAGAAAAAACGAAAAGCATATATCTGGCGGATACCAGACTGGACAATCTTTTCATAAGCGAATACATGCCCATTGCATCGGGAGACCATCTCAAGGTGTATATCTACGGGCAGATGTGCGCGGAACACGAACTGGAAATTTCTGACAAAATCATAGCGTCTCAGCTTGGAATTTCCGAGGAAAAAATCGATGAAGCATGGGAATTCTGGGAATCTGCGGGAGCCGTAAGAAAGCTCGTAAACGAACGGGGCGAAACCGTCATCGACTTTCTGAATCTTAAAGAGATGTTCTACGGAGATAATGCTTCGGGAGAGAGGGAAGACGGCCCGGGAGGCTGCGAAGATACGGAATCTGTCATGGAGGACAAAGCCGTCAGCGAGATGTACGAAAAAGTGGAATCGGCTCTCGGAAGAAGTCTTTCCGGACAGGAGCTTCAGGAAATAGCCGGCTGGATAAGCGATACCGGAGCCAGCCCCGCCGTAATTCTTGCGGCGGTAAGATACAGCCTCGAAAGAAAAAAGGACAGCATAAGATACATAGGAAAGATTGTTGAGAGCTGGACGAAGAGCGGCCTCGTAACGGAAGAGGACGTAAACGACTACCTTTCGGATAACGACAGAAGGCACGGCAGGTACAGAGATGTCATGAATTTGCTGGGTCTTTCCAGAAATCCTACCAGATTTGAGACGGATATGATGGACAGGTGGTTTGACGACTACGGCTTTTCCATGGAGAAAATACGCGAAGCCTGCGCAAAGACGACGGGAATATCAAACCCGAATTTCAATTACATAGACAAAATCGTAAGAGCATGGAAGGAAGAAGCGGCCGAGGCGGGAACGGACGTGAACGAAAAAACGCCTGTCACCATGACCGTTTTGAACAGATATTACGATTATCTCAGGGAGAAGGCGGAAAAAGAAGCCGAGGATCGCTTAAGAGAGGTGTATTCAAAGATCCCTGAAATAAAGAAGATAGACGACGAGATAAGCTCCATCGGAGTAAGGCTTTCAAAGGCGCTGGCATTAAGAGAATCAAAGGAAGACAGCAAGGCGATGAGAGCAAAGATGGATACCCTTCGCGAGGACAGAGCATATTTGCTTGCGGAGAACGATTTTGATATAGACTACACGGAAATCAGATATGCCTGCCCGAAGTGTAGCGATACCGGGATCAACGAGATGGGAGGCCGGTGTCAGTGCATGCAGAGGCGTATCAGAGAGGCTGAAGTATGGCAGAAAGAAAATGGCTTAGAAAACTGATAGATTTCGGCGCTGCATTCATCGATAAAAACGACGCGTTCTGGCCGAAATTCTATAAAGCTCTGACAAAGGCTGCCGGTAAGCTGGTGGACTTTGGAGCGTTTGCAATTGAAAAATACGATATTTTCGTTTTGCATCTTCAGAGAGCGAATCTTGTGGCCCGCTACAGAACAGCGAAATTCATACACGAGCAGTGGGAGCTCCTGGGCAGATACAGAAATCAGATTTTGTCCCACGCAGCAGGAGCGCTGATGGTTGCAATCGCTCTCGTGGCAATCTACAATCACTTCATGTGCTACGAATACAGCTATAACGGCCGGGTTATGGGATACGTGTCGGAGCAGGAAAGCGTGCTGGTGGTTCTCGATATGGCAAGCGAGGAGCTTTCCGCAGAGTACGGTTCCGACATTAAAATCGACGGGGATTCCAACATCACCTTCAGCAGGGTCTCGAGTATTCAGAAGAATATAGACAACGAGGACGACGTGCTGAAGAGGTTTACATATATGTCCGACGTGAAGGCGACGGGATACGCCATATACGTGGACGGAACGAGATATGTCATCTTAAGCAGCAGAGCCGATGCAAACCGGGTGCTGAAAGAGGTTCAGGAAAACTATATGGAGGAGTCCGACAGAACCCGCTATACGTCAGTGGGATTTAAGGAGGACGTTGAAATAAAGGAAGAGCAGGTGGACATCGTCGCCATAAGCGGAGTCGATCAGGCGTACGAAAAGCTCATGGACGGCGGCATCAAGGAGGAGGTATACACCGTTAAAGGCGGGGACACCTATTACGAAATCTGCGATAAGTTCGACATTACCATGGACGAGCTTAAAAGCATGAATCCGGACCTTGACGAATCTTCTCTCATGCCGGGAGACAAGCTTATCATGACTTCACCTGCGGCTCTGCTTACGGTCGTTACAGAAGAGACCACCCGGTACACGGAAGTGGTCAAATTCGAGACGGTGGAAAAAGAAGACGATTCCATGTACGAGGGCGACACCAAAAAAACCCAGGACGGTGAAAACGGCAAGCGAATCGTGACGGCGACCATAGTAAGGGAAAACGGTACGGAAGTATCAAAGAAAGAAATCGGGTCCGAAGTGATACAGGAGCCGGTAGATGAAATAGTGATAGTCGGAACGAAGAAGATAACCGTGTCGGGACACCTTATCCTCCCTGTTTCGGGATACTCCGTAACATACGGCTACGGTTACAGATGGGGCAGACTTCACGAGGGCGTGGACATTCCGTGTCCTACGGGAACTACCATAAGAGCCGCCGACGGAGGAACGGTAGTGAGAGCGGGCTGGTTCGGAGCCTACGGGCTATGCGTGGACATAGACCACGGAACGGGCCTGACGACAAGATACGCCCACTGCAGCAGCATCAGCGTGTCGACAGGTCAGAAGGTAGGCCAGGGCCAGGTGATAGCCAAAGTGGGAAATACGGGAAGAAGCACCGGATCTCACTGCCATTTTGAGACGAGACTTAACGGAAAATCGGTAAACCCTATGAATTACATAGGCTGAATTTAAACACAAGGGGCGAAGGAGACGGAACATGGGACGAACGGTCAAGAAGAAAAAAAGAATAAACCCGGGCAGGCTGATCCTCACTGTCATCATCGTTGTCCTGATATTCTTTGCCGCCATATCGGTGAAAAATATCGTCTCCCTTCACGTGGAAAAAAACGAACTGGAGGAGGAGAACGCCCGTCTCGAGGAGGAAAAGGACCGGCTGCAGAACGAACTTGAGAATGCCGACGATCCGGAGTATATAGAAGAACAGGCGAGGCAGCAGCTGAGAATGGTAATGCCGGGTGAAGTTCTGTACATCATCGAGGAAGAAGGGGAAAGGGCAAAGGCTTCTGCCGAAAGCGGTTCGTCGGAAAAATCGAATGACGGCGGTACCGAAAGCGGCAGCGCCGGCAGCGGAGAAGGCAATGAATAGACCTAAGATAGAGCAGGCTCTCATAGTTGAGGGAAGAGACGATACCTGCGCGGTAAACAGGGCGGTGGACGCCATGACCATAGAAACCCACGGATTCGGAATGTCGGATGAAATGTGGCAGCGAATCGACAGGGCATACAGAACGTCGGGAATAATCATACTTACGGACCCTGACAGAGCGGGTGAAAATATCAGGAAAAAGATTCTGGAAAGGTACCCGGACGCGGGGCAGGCTTTTCTGCCCAGGGACAAAGCCCTGAAAAAGAGCAATATCGGCGTCGAAAACGCAAAGCCTGAGGACATAGCTGAAGCGATTGAAAAGGCTCTTAAGAATATGAGGTTGCGGGACGGAAGCCGGGGCTCCGGAGACTTTACGGCAGAGGATATGGATAGATTCGGGCTTTCCGGAGGACCGGGGGCTTCTGAGAGGCGGGCCCGGCTGGGCGACGCTCTCGGAATAGGCTACGGGAACGGAAAGACCTTCCTGAAGAGGCTTAACGCCTTCGGAATAACGAGAGAGGAATTTGAAGAAAAGGCTGGTGAACTCTAAGTGAAGCTTTATTCGCCGGAAACCATAAGAA
>CALXBQ010000065.1 GCA_944386595.1 uncultured Clostridia bacterium | reverse complement strand
TCAAATAGACGACAAAGTAGAAATTAAGCTGCATGAGATAGCAAGGACGCAATATCTGCAGGCAGCTTAATGATAGAGATTAATATTTACCTGATAATGATTTTACACACAAATTTGGACTTGACTGCTGCACTAACAGGATACCCCGCGCACATACGCCCCGGCCACAACTGGGCCACCCGTGGCCCGCGCGCCTTACACCATCTTCTCCTGCTTGACCTTGTGGTCGATCACGTGGCGGCCCGCAAGCTCCGATTTGATGTCATCAATTGTAATCCCCATCTCTATCATGAGAACCATCACGTGGTAGACGAGGTCTGAAATCTCGTATACTGTCTCCGCCTTGTCGCCGGCTTTGGCCGCGATTATGACCTCGGTGGATTCCTCGCCCACCTTCTTTAAAATCTTGTCGATCCCCTTTTCAAACAGATACGTAGTGTATGAGCCTTCCTTTTTCTCCGTCTTTCTGCCCTCGATGAGCTCCATAAGACTTTCCATGGTAAACCCTGCGTTTTCCGGATTCAGGTAGAGCAGATCGTTGAAGCAGGAGTCGGTACCCAGGTGGCACGCCGGGCCGTCCTTTGTCACGTTCACCACCAACGCGTCCCGATCGCAGTCGGCCGTTATGCTGTAAATGTGCTGGTAGTTTCCCGAAGTCTCACCTTTCAGCCAAAGCTCCTGTCTCGAGCGGCTCCAAAAACATGTGAGTCCTTTCTTCATTGAAATCTCAAGGCTTTCCCTGTTCATATATGCGACGGTCAGCACTTTGCCGCTGGAAAAGTCCGTCACCACCGCGGGAATAAGTCCCTTTTCGTCGAATTTGAGTTCATCTATCTTAACCATTTCAGTCATCTCCTGTTCTGTCCGGATTATCTCACGTTTATTCCGGCTTCCGCCAGAGCCTTCTTCAGATCCGGGATTGCAACTTCGCCGAAGTGAAATATGGAAGCCGCAAGGCCTGCGTCAACCTCCGGTATCTCCTTGAAAAGAGTAATGAAGTCTTCAATACTTCCTGCGCCGCCCGAAGCTATTACGGGAACCGGGGAAATATCGCACACGGCTTTCAGCATTTCAAGGTCGAAGCCCTTCTTCACGCCGTCGGTATCTATGCTGTTTAAGACGATCTCCCCTGCGCCTAAGGAGATTCCCTTTTTTATCCACTCTATGGCGTCCATTCCGGTGTTTTCCCTTCCGCCTTTGGCGTAAACGCAGAAACGGCCGCCTTCCCGCTTTGCGTCCACGGAAAGAACGACGCACTGGTCTCCGTACTTCTTTGCCGCCTCGCTTATGAGGCCAGGGTTTCTTATGGCTCCCGAGTTGACGCTGACTTTGTCGGCGCCGCACTTTAAAACTCTGTCAAAATCGTCAATAGTGTTTATTCCTCCGCCTACGGTAAGGGGTATGAATATGGTTCTCGCAACCTCCGTCAGAATGTCCGTAAACAGGGCCCGTCCTTCCGCCGAAGCGGTTATATCGTAGAACACCAGCTCGTCGGCGCCGTTTTCCGAATAGTACCTTCCCAGCTCCACCGGCGAGGATACGTCGGAAAGCCCCTTGAAATTGACCCCTTTGACCACCCGTCCGTCCTTTACGTCAAGGCACGGGATTATTCTCTTAGTTATCAAAGTCTGCCTCCCTTCTCCGGCTCGTCCTGACGGCCCGCAAGGCTGATAGCCTCCTCAAGGTCTACGGCCCCGGTGTATAGCGCCTTTCCCAAAATCGCCCCGTAGAGGTTCATCTCCGACAAAGCCTTCACGTCAGAAAGCGAAGAAACGCCGCCGGAGGCGATAATATCGAGACCGAACCTGCCGTTCAGCTTCCCGTAAAGCTCCAGATTGGTGCCCTTCATGGCTCCGTCCCTGCTTATGTCTGTGCATATGACGGTTTTAATGCCGTCCGCCTCCATACGGGCGCAGAAATCCTCGCAGGTCACGTCGCTGACCTCGGTCCAGCCCTTTATGGCCACAAGGCCGTCTTTTATGTCCACGCTTACGGCGATGTGCTCCGCTCCGAAACTTTCCACTGCCCTGCGGGCAAAGCCCTCTTCAGTAATGGCGGCAGTTCCCAGAATGAGCCTGTCCACGCCGATTTCAAGGTATTTTTCTATGGTCTCAAGGCTTCTTATTCCGCCGCCCAGCTGGGTGAAAAGTCCCGTCTCCGACGCTATCTTCCTTACGGTCTCAAGGTTCGGAGTGAGGCCGGATTTTGCGCCTTCCAGATCTACCATGTGGAGAAAGCGTGCGCCTTTTTTCTCGAACTCCGCCGCAAACTCCGCAGGATTGTCGCTGTAGACGGTCATCTCGTTGTAGTCGCCTTTAAAAAGCCTTACAGCCTTTCCCTCAAATATATCTATGGCAGGAAATACGTTCATATGCCCGCCTCCTCTCCTGACTTCAGCTCGCAGAAGGCTTTGAGTATGGAAAGCCCCACTTTGCCGCTTTTCTCAGGGTGAAACTGACATCCGTACACATTGCCCTTTGCCGCGGCGGCCGTAAGACGCGCCCCGTATTCCGTATCTGCAATCACGTACGGCCCGCATTCCGATGCGTAATAGGAGTGAACGAAGTATACGCAGTCTCCCTCGCTTACGTATTTAAACAGCGGGCTCTTAGGCCTGTCCTCCGGAAAGATGAGCCTGTTCCAGCCTATGTGGGGAACCTTGTACCCTTCCGGGATTACCGGTTTCATGGACACGACTTTGCCCGGAATCAGTCCCAGGCATCTGTGGTTTCCGTACTCCTCTCCCTCGTCAAAGAGAAGCTGCATGCCCAGGCATATTCCCAGGAGGGGCTTTCCCTTCGCCGCCTCATCTTTTACCACTTTGTCGAGGCCGCCGGCGCAAAGCTTTTCCGCGGCGTCACCGAGAGCCCCCACTCCCGGCAGGATTATCCTGTCCGCTTTTCTTATCTCCTCCGGATCTCCGGTCACCAGAGCTTCTACTCCGATGGCGGCAAGGGAGCTTTTCAGGGAAAAGAGATTTCCCACTCCGTAGTCTACTATTGCAAGCATCTAAAGGACTCCTTTCGTGGAAGGAACCGCGCCGCCGAGGGATTCGTCCACCGCCGCAGCCTCCCGCATAACTCTTCCGAAGGCTTTGAACGCGCCTTCAATTATGTGGTGGGAATTGGTTCCCGAAAGCTTTCTGACGTGAAGGGTGACCTGCGCGTTTCTGACAAAGGCTGCAAAGAACTCCTCTGCAAGCTCCGTATCGAAAGTTCCTATCTTCTGCGCCTGAACGCATACGTCGTATGACAGGAAGCTTCTGCCCGAAATGTCTGCGGCCGCCAGGATAAGGGCCTCGTCCATAGGAAGAATTATATTTCCGTACCTGTTTATCCCTCCCATGTCGCCGAGGGCTTCACGAAACGCTGTACCCAGGACTATTCCCACGTCCTCCACGCTGTGATGGTCGTCCACGTAGGTATCGCCTTCGCAGTAGACGTTGAGGTCGAACCTGCCGTGACGGGCAAAGAGCGTAAGCATGTGGTCGAGAAAGCCCACTCCCGTACTTATTTCAGATTCGCCGCATCCGTCTATATTCAGGGATACACGCACCGAGGTTTCTCCGGTGGTTCTCTCTATTTCACTCTTTCTCATTTCGACGCTCCTTTCAGCATTTCATCAACGCAGCAGAGGAAGATGTCCATCTCCTCGTCCGTTCCGATGGTGACTCTGTTGTAATCCTTTATTCTCTCTTTGTCAAAGTGCCTTATGAGAACGCCCCGCTCTCTCAGACCTCTGTAAAGATCCTCTCCCGAAATCCTGTCCGACTTTACGAATATGAAGTTGGCCATGGACGGAATTACCGTAAAGCCCCGCTTTGTGAGCTCTGCCGCCGTCTTTTTTCTGGTGGCCTGTATGGCCCGGCATCTGTCCCTGTAGTACTCCTCCGATTCCATTGCTGCGATGCCCGCAAGCTGAGTAAGGGTGTTTATGTTGTACGGGTTTGTTGAAAACTTCAAGGTCTCAAGATCGGCTATAAGGGATTTATCCCCCAGGGCGTATCCCAGACGGGCTCCCGCCATGGACCTTGACTTGCTGTAAGTCCGGCAGACGAGAAGATTGTCGTATTCGCCTATAAGACAGACAGCCGACTCTCCTCCGAAGTCCACGTAGGCCTCGTCGATTAAAACCACGTTATCCCTGTTGTTTTCAAGGATTGCTCTTATATCGCCTAATTGCAATATACGTCCCGTCGGTGCGTTGGGGTTTGCTATTACCACCATTCCCTCTGCACCGAAGTAATCCTTTATATCTATGGAGAAATCCTCCTTTACGGGAATCTCCACCGCTTCAAGACCGTGCAGCGCCGCAAAGACCGGATAAAATCCGTATGTCAGATCCGGAAAATACACCTTTCCTCCCGGCTTTGAGAATGCCATGAAGGCGAAGTTCAGTATGTCGTCTGAGCCGTTGGCCACGTATACGTTTTCCCTTCCGAGGCCTTCGGCTTTTCCTATGGCGTCCTTAAGGGCCGCCGATTCAGGATCCGGGTACAGCCTGAGCTTTTCTGTGTTCTCCGGGCTCATGGACGCCAGCACCTCCGGCGAAGGAGGATAAGGGGACTCGTTGGTATTTAGCTTTACATACTTCATATCCCGGGGCTGCTCCCCCGGAACGTACGGGTCGAGACTTTTAAATTTCTCGCTGAAAAATCTGCTCATCTTACTTTTCTCCGGCTTTCACACCTGTGCGAACCAGCGCGCTCCTTGCGTGGGCCTCCAGCCCTTCCGCTCTCGCAAAGGCTGCAATGTCCGCCGCGCACTCCCTGAAAGCATCTTCCGTGTAATATGTGTACTGATACTTCTTGACAAAATCGTCTACGGAAAGCGGGCTTGAGAATCTGGCCGTTCCTCCCGTCGGCAGGGTGTGATTAGGGCCTCCGAAGTAGTCGCCCAGAGCCTCAGGGCAGTTTTTGCCCAGGAATACGGAGCCTGCGTGGCGAACCCTTCCAAGCATGTCAAAAGGCGTATCGGTGCATATTTCAAGGTGCTCCGGCGCTATTTCGTTTACCACGTCCACCGCGTCCTCAAGGTTTTCCGTCACTATTATCTTTCCGTTGTTTTCTATGGACGCTCCCGCAATTTCCTTTCGCGGCAGGGTCTCAAGCTGTCTTTCTATCTCCGCAGCCACTGCCTCCGCCAGCTCTTCGCTGTCCGTCACGAGAACTGCGCTGGCGTTTTTGTCGTGCTCGGCCTGACTTAACATATCCGCCGCCACGAACTCCGGGTTGCACGTTCCGTCCGCGAGGACGAGGATTTCGCTGGGACCGGCTATCATGTCTATGGCAACTCTGCCGAACACCTGCTTTTTCGCCTCTGCAACAAAAGCGTTTCCCGGGCCTACTATCTTATCGACCCGCGGAACGGTTTCCGTTCCGTAAGCGAGAGCCGCCACGGCCTGAGCGCCGCCCACCTTGAACACTCTGTCAACTCCCGCTATCCTTGCCGCTGCCAGGATCACAGGGTTCAGCTTTCCGCCCTTTGACGGAGTGGTTATAACCATCTCCTTTACCCCGGCAATCTTTGCCGGAATGGCGTTCATCAGCACCGATGACGGATAGCTGGCCGTTCCTCCCGGAACGTAAAGGCCCGCCCTGTCAAGGGGCACCACCTTCTGTCCCATTACGATTCCGTCCCTGTCATTTATGATGAAGCTGTTTCTCACCTGCTTTTCGTGAAAGGCTCTGATGTTGGCGGCGGATTTTTTCATAACCTCTATGAGGGCGGAATCCACTTCATCCATGGCCTCCTGCCACTCCTCTTCCGAAACCTCAAGGCTCTCAAGGTCCGCTCCGTCAAACTTTCTGCAATATCTCAAAAGAGCTTCGTCGCCGTTTTCTCTGACGTCCTCTATTATTCCGGCAACCACGTCCTCCACCGAGTCCGCGGCCGTTCCCCTGTCAAATATCTCAGGCGCCGGAACCTTTCCGTATTTTAATATTTTGATCATTGGTTTCTACCTCTGTTTCTGCATATCCTGAACCACGTCTCTTAAAGCTCTGCTTATCTTCTCTATGCTGCGGTTTTTGAACTTGAAGCTGACTTTGTTTGATATGAGGCGGGCGCTTATGTCCACTATGGTATCCAGGACCACCAGGTCGTTTTCCTTAAGGGTGGTTCCCGTTTCCACGATGTCAACTATGACGTCCGAAAGTCCCAGAATAGGGGCGATTTCGATGGAGCCGGAAAGCTTTATGATGTCTATGTCCCGGCTCTGCCTGCCGTAGTAGTCCGCCGCTATGTTTGAGAACTTGGTGGCGACTTTGAGAGTCTTTCCCGGATTGTCCCTGAAGTCCCTCTTTCCTGCCACGCACATTCTGCACTTTCCCGTCTCAAGGTCCAAAAGCTCGTAGACGTCGGGCTCATACTCCAGCAGGATATCCCGGCCCGCAACGCCTATGTCCGCAGCTCCTCTCTCCACGTAGATGGCAACGTCGGAAGGCTTTACCCAGAAGTACCTCACTCCCGCGCCCTCGGATTCGAATATGAGCTTCCTGCTGTCCTCCTTTATGGACGGGCACGGAAAACCTGCCGCCTCAAACATATCGTATACTTTTTCTCCAAGCCTGCCCTTGGGGAGGGCAACGTTTATAATATCATTCATTTTAACACACCTCCCGGCAGATATTCCACGAGTTTTCTGTATTTCAGCCTTTCCGGAGGATTTTTCTGCGCCTGCACCGAATATCCTTCTTCTATCAAAGTGTTTACCCTGTCCGCCAGGTCTTCCGGGTCAAAGTCTTCACTTTCCGCGGCTTTTCCGTAAAGGAGAAGAACGTCTACGTCGTACTCCTCCTGATCCTCTGCGCAGCCGTTTATGAGATCCATATTTATGGCAAATCCTATGGCTCCGGACTTTTCGCTTCTTCGCTTGCCCATTTTGTCGAGAAGCTCGTCGTATCTTCCTCCCGACAGGACTCCTGAAGGTATGCCTTCTATGTAGCCCCTGAACATCACTCCGTTGTAGTAGCTCATATCGTTTACCAAGGAGAAATCCAGGTGCACGCCGTCGGCCCCTTGAGCCTCCAGAATTCTGCATATGGTCTCAAGCTCATCAAGGGCCTCATCCATCGTATCGTTTAATGACGATTCGCGAAGCACCTCTATTACGCTTTCCGGCGAGCCGTAGGTGGAGGCAAGGGCTATGGCCGTCTCCCTCAGCTCGTCCCCCGTTCCGATGCTGTCAAAGAGCGTTCTTATGCCGTGGACGTTTTTCTTTCTGAGAAGGGAAAGGAACATTTCCTCGTGCTTCGGTCTCAGCTCAAGCTCCTGCAGGAAGCCCCTTATAAGGCCCATGTGGGAAACGTCCAGAATGTATCTGCTTTCCCCCAGCGCCTCAAGGCTTGCCGCCGCGAGCATCAACACCTCCGCCGTCTGGTAAACGTCCAGATCTCCTATACATTCCAGGCCCGTCTGCATTATCTCTTTATACGTTCTGGTGTTTCTCGACGTTCTGTATATGTTCTCGCTGTAGTAGACCTTTTTCACTTCCCCGGGTACGTCGATGTAGTTCTTCACTATGGACAGGGTCACGTCCGGCTTCAAAGCCAGCAGCCTTCCGTTGGTGTCCGTAAAGGTTATAATCTTATCTCCCGCCAGAAAATCCTTATTCTCCGCGTAAAGGTCGTATTCTTCGAACTTATTCATCTTATAGTGAACGTATCCGAAATGCTCGTAGATGTGTCTGAGGCTCAGCTGCCTCATGTCCTCTTTCGTAAGTTTCTGATCAAATCTGAATTTCATTTAGTCCGCCTTCGTTTCAGTTTCTTTTTCGCTTTTTCGTCTGCTTTATTACTCTACCACGTTAAAGTGATAAAGTAAAGACCTGTTCCTCAAAAAAACAACAAAAAAATAATACCGGATGTTTCTTTTCTTTCGGCCTCGCTCTCTATCAACCACAATCGCTAAACCTTCAAAACATCCGGTATTATCTCTTCTGATTTAACTCTGTCACTTCTGGTGGACTCACCTCTTTCTTGGGTTACGACTCTCACATCGCAACTTCATCTTCAGCGAACCTGCTTCGTCGCTTGCGCTTCTTTGCTTCTCCGCTTCTTGAGTATATTATAACCCATCATAATAGTTTGTCAATACTATTTTTTGAAAAATTTCAGTTTATTTTTGCGGGTGGCGCCTCTTCCGGCCGGTCGCTTGGCAGGTGGCGACGCTTCCTGGCCTGTTATCGTAATAGCCCCGGTTTCAGGAGTTTTAGCTATAACGCTTTTATCGTAAAGTCGCCAAAATCTGCCGCTCTCCTATAACCACCGCTGCTAAATGCCGCCTGCCCGCCCCTTCGGTTATTGTCAAAAGGGGCATATCTGCGGTCCTTACTATAAAATCGTTATCGCCAAAATCTTAATATCGGTGTGTCTTACGATAACCGGGCTTTTCCTGGCTTCTGATTACTGCAACCGCTTAATATGTGGCGGAAAGGTGATTCGTGCAGAGAGAAGAGCAGCGGCCGCAATTATTTGCAAATCACGAGAACGTTGCTGAATTTGCAGAAGAACTTCTGCAAACGATGAACTTTATGGAAAATCCGCAGAACTTTATAGTAAATCCGATGAATCCTATGATAACTCCGCAGCACCTTATAAGAAATCCGCAGTCAACCCGGCCGATAAAATCCGCAATTAAAAAACCATCCCCGCGTGAAACGCGGGGTTTTTCAGATGCGGGCATAGCCCTTGCTCCTCGCGGTACGCGTGCAACACGTAATGCAGTCTGGCAGCTGCGTGCTACTATCTTACTTTTTCTTCTT
>CALXBQ010000064.1 GCA_944386595.1 uncultured Clostridia bacterium | reverse complement strand
TCAAATAGACGACAAAGTAGAAATTAAGCTGCATGAGATAGCAAGGACGCAATATCTGCAGGCAGCTTAATGATAGAGATTAATATTTACCTGATAATGATTTTACACACAAATTTGGACTTGACTTACGTACCTTTGATACGTGGGCGCCGTTATCCTTTTTCCGGTTTTTTCACAAGAAAGGGGTAGTAAATATCAACCTTTTAGAGGCAAAATGACGAAACAGGTATAAACGAAGCTTAAAATTAAAGGCTTCCGTTATACCTGTTTTGCAGTTTTTGGCGAAATAGGTTTAATTTCATTATCCTATTTTCTTATTTTAAGATAAAAAGGAAAACGGTTGCCCGCATCATTTGAGAAAGTGGTAAATGCGGAACGATTTTTTGATAAACACCATATAACACTTGACAACAGTTACATACTGTTATATACTGTTTACAGCGCTAAGAGGTGCGCGCGACGGCACTAAAAAAGAAAAGGGTACCTGTATGAAAGTTATAATCAACACATCGTCTATGATTCCTATCTATGAGCAGATTGCGGATCGGATAAAGGCTCTCATTCGCGACGGAGAGCTTAAGGAGAATGACGGTCTGCCGTCGGTGCGGGCTTTGTCGAAGGAGCTTAGGATAAGCGCGCTGACGGTTAAGAAGGCTTACGACGCTCTTGAGGAGGAAGGCTTCACGGTTACGGTTCACGGCAAGGGGACTTATGTTGCGGCCGTAAATCCCGAGGTTCTCTTGGAGGAACAGAAAAAGGAGCTTGAGGCTGATCTGACAAAGGCTGTAGCCAAGGGCAGGCAGTGCGGAATCAGCGACGAGGATATGAAGGAAATGTTTGAGCTGATTTTAGAGGGGTGATCTCGCGATGAGTGAATACTTACTGAAGGCGGATAGGCTGAAAAAGAATTACGGAGGCTTTACGCTGGACTGCTCTCTGGAAGTGCCGAAGGGCAGGATTACCGGAATTGTGGGAAGAAACGGAGCCGGAAAGACGACGCTCTTCAAGGCGGCCCTGGGCCTCATAAAAGCGGACGGCGGCAGCGTCAGGATTCTGGGAAAGGATCCGCTTCGACTGACGGCTGAAGACAAGGCGAAAACGGGGGTTGCTCTGTCGGATTCGGGGTTTAACGGATTTCTTAAGGTCAGGGACGTAAAGCGAATCCTGAAAGGCTTTTACGCCGGTTTCGACGAGGCGTATTTTGACGAGCAGGCGGAAAAAATGCAGCTTCCGGTGAACAAGAACATCAAGGAATTCTCCACGGGAATGAAGGCGAAGCTCAAGGTTCTCGCCGCGGTGACCCACGGGGCGGAGCTTCTTATTATGGACGAGCCGACGGCGGGTCTTGACGTGGTGGCAAGGAACGAACTGCTGGAAATGCTGAACGAGTACATGGAAAAGGACGAAAACAGGGCTGTCGTCATAAGCTCCCACATATCCGGGGATCTTGAGGGCCTCTGTGACGACATCTATATGATAGATGAGGGCAGAATCGTGCTCCATGAGGACACCGATGTGCTTATGGACAGCTACGCCGTGCTTAAGGTGGACGAGGAGCAGTTCAAAGGGCTTGATAAGAGCCATATTCTCAGAGTAAAGAGAGAGCCGTTCGGGTACAGCTGCCTGACCGGCGAAAAGAATTTCTATACGGAAAACTGCCCGGGAATCGTCGTAGAAAGGGGCGGCATAGACAGCGTAATGACGCTTATGATAAAGGGGGAGGAAATATGAAAGGACTGCTTGTAAAGGATTTCAGGCTGCTTACAGTAAATCGGGAGTTCATCATTCTGACTCTGATACTCGGAGTCGGCATGTTGATATTTGCAAGCGGCAGACAGCTGTTTCCGCTGATGTTCGTCATGTTCGTTGCGGCAATAGTCGGAGCCGGGACGATAAACGACGATGAAGCGGACAACGGAAACGCCTTTCTCTTCACCATGCCGTTTTCGGTCAGGGAATACGTGGCGGAAAAGTATCTGTTCTGCTTCATGCTCTCATTCGGAGCTATGGTGATAATGGCGGTTGGAGCCGCAGCGGCGGTGCTCCTCGGCAAAGGGGACAGAGTCTCGGGGCTCGGCATAACGTACGTCCTTTCCCTGGTTGCGGCGGTTCTCATGCAGGCGTGGACGATTCCCGTCAATCTGAGATTCGGAGGGAGAAAGAGCAACATAGCCAACGCGGTGATATTTTTCGTAGTATTTGCGGCGATAACGCTGATTCTGAATCTGTTCACTCCGGGCATCGGCCCGGTGTTTGAAACCGTTTCAGCGATGGGACTTAAGGTTATCGCAGCTGCAGGCTTTGTCGCGGCGGCGCTTATCTACGCGGCATCTATAGCGGTCAGCCTGAGAATCATGGCGAAAAAAGAGTTTTAAACGCCGAAGGAAGGGTTTTTCTTAAATAAATAAAGTTTTAAAGAGCGGGATTTTTCTTTCTAAGGAAATCCCGTTTTTTTATGACAAACCGTGGAAAATGGTATAGAATCAAAGCGTCAAAGGGATTGTACCGATCCCCGGACAAAGGCTGAAAAGCACGAAATTGATTAAAAAGTTGTTATAAAAGAGAAAAGGAGAATAATTTATGACAATGGTGAAAAACCAGGTCGTACTCGACTGGGTAAACGAGATGGCAGCCATGACAAAGCCTGAAAAGGTTGTATGGGTTGACGGTTCCAAGGAGCAGCTTGACGAGATTAAGAAAATCGCTCTCGAGACCGGAGAGATGATGGAGCTGAACCAGGAAAAGCTTCCGGGATGCCTCTACTACAGAACCAACCCGAAGGACGTTGCCAGAGATGAAAAGAGAACAGTAATCTGCACCAGGAATAAAGAAGACGCAGGTCCTACCAACAACTGGGTAGAGGCTTCCGAAATGTATGCCCGCATGGAAAAGCTCTTTGACGGAGCCATGAAGGGCAGAACCATGTACGCAATTCCGTTTTCCATGGGCGTGCCGGGAACCGAGTTTGCGAAGATCGGTATCGAGCTGACCGACTCTATCTACGTAGTTCTCAGCATGGCGATCATGACGAGAGTGAACGAAAAGGTTATCGAGGAGCTGAATAACGGTGCGGACTTCACCAGATGCCTCCACTCCAAGGCCCAGATAAACGAGCAGGAGAAGTACATAGCTCACTTCCCTGAGGATAACACCATCTGGTCCATAAATTCCGCATACGGGGGAAACGTTCTCCTCGGAAAGAAGTGCCTGGCCTTGAGAATAGGCTCATACCTTGGAAAGAACGAGGGCTGGATGGCAGAGCACATGCTCATCCTTAAGATAGAAAGACCTGACGGAAGCGCAAGATACGTGTGCGGCGCATTCCCGAGCGCATGCGGAAAGACCAACCTTGCAATGCTTAATCCGCCTGAGTACTTCAGAGAAAAGGGATATAAGATTTCGACGGTAGGAGACGACATCTCCTGGCTGAGAATAGGAAAGGACGGCAGACTTTACGCTGTAAATCCTGAAAACGGATTCTTCGGAGTTGCTCCGGGAACCAGCATGAAGTCCAATCCTAACGCGATGATGACGATACAGAAGGATACCATATTCACCAACGTCGCAAGAAATCTTGACGACAACACCGTATGGTGGGAGAAGATGGGCGTAGACGCTCCTGAAAACGGAGAGGACTGGCAGGGAAGACCTTGGAACGGCAAGACGGCTACGGAAAAGGGAGCTCATCCTAATTCAAGATTTACGGCTCCTGCGGTCAACTGCCCTACCATCGCCGACGAATTCTTCACAGGCGAGGGAGTGCCTATCTCCGCTATAATCTTCGGAGGCCGTCGCGCAAAGGCTGAACCGCTGGTTCATCAGGCAAGAGACTGGAACCACGGCGTATTCATCGGTTCCGCCATGGCGTCGGAAACCACTGCGGCAGCCAACGGTCAGGTAGGCGTCGTAAGACACGACCCTATGGCAATGCTTCCGTTCTGCGGATACAATATGAACGACTACTTCCAGCACTGGATCGACATGGGAAAGAAGATGACCAACCCTCCTCAGATTTTCCACGTTAACTGGTTCAGGACCGACGAGAACGACGAGTTCATGTGGCCGGGATTCGGCGACAACCTGAGAGTTCTTCTGTGGATGCTCGACCGCTGCGATGGAAAGGCTGAAGCCGTAGAAACCCCTCTGGGATACGAGCCGAGACCTTGCGACATACACACCGAAGGGCTTGACATCGACGAGGCGACCCTTGAGAAGCTCCTGTCCGTAGACAAGGAAATCTGGAAGGACGAGATTAAGGGCATCGAGGAGTTCTACGAGAAGTTCGATCACCTGCCTAAGGAGATAGTCGAGAACTTCGAAATACTGAAACAGAAAATGGCCGAATAGTTGTAATAGCTAAAGATATACCTACTCTTGCAGGCGGGCGTCCCACTTTGGGGCGCCTGTCTGCTTTAGTAAGAAGAAATGAAGATTTTGTAATGAAGATTGGGTGAAACCGGTTTGCGCAGACACCGGGAGAGGTATAATATGAGGAAATAACTCACAAGGATATTAAGGCGATTTTGCGCCGGAGGAGAAGGATATATAATGAAAGAAGTCAAGACACCTAAGAAACCTCTTTTTCTGTACTATCTGGGAGTGCTCATACTCCTGATGCTTTTCAACGCGCTCCTTGCGCCTATGCTTTCGTCGTCTGCGGTTAAGGACGTGGACTACGGAAAGTTCATGACTCGCATCGAGCAGAAGAAAATAGACAAGGTGGAAGTGGAGGACAATCAGATACTTTTCACCCTCAAGGACGACGATACCGTATACAGGACGGGCCTGATGAACGACCCGGACCTTACGGACAGGCTTTACGAAGCGGGCGCAACCTTTGACAGGGAAATTCAGCAGACCATGTCGCCCCTTACGAGCATGCTCATATATTTCGTTCTGCCCATGGCGATATTCATATTCATAGGGCAGCGGCTGAATAAGAAGCTGATGGAGCAGGCCGGCGGCAAGGGCTCCATGATGTTCGGAATGGGAAAGAGCAACGCCAAGATATACGTTCAGTCCACCGACGGCATAAGGTTTGACGATGTGGCGGGCGAGGACGAGGCAAAGGAAAGCCTGACAGAGATAGTCGATTACCTTCACAACCCGTCAAAATATACGGACGTGGGCGCGCAGATGCCTAAGGGGATTCTCCTGGTAGGACCTCCGGGAACGGGAAAGACCATGCTGGCAAAGGCTGTTGCGGGGGAAGCGAAGGTTCCGTTCTTTTCAATCTCCGGTTCCGAATTCGTTGAGATGTTCGTGGGAATGGGAGCATCTAAGGTGCGTGACCTTTTCAGGCAGGCAAAGGAGAAGGCTCCGTGTATCGTGTTCATCGACGAGATAGACACCATAGGAAAAAAGCGTGACGGGCAGCTTGGAGGAAACGATGAAAGAGAGCAGACCCTGAACCAGCTTCTCACCGAGATGGACGGCTTTGAAGGAAACAACGGAGTAATAATCCTTGCGGCGACCAACAGGCCGGAATCCCTGGACCCTGCATTAACCAGACCGGGAAGGTTTGACAGAAGAGTTCCCGTAGAGCTTCCGGACCTTAAGGGAAGAGAAGCCATACTCAGGGTTCATGCGAAGAAGATAAAGACTGCGAAAGACGTGGACTTTGCGGCGATTGCAAGAATGGCCGCAGGAACGTCGGGAGCCGAGCTTGCCAATATCATAAACGAGGCGGCCTTAAGAGCCGTAAGACAGGGAAGAACGGAAGTCAACCAGTCCGACCTTGAGGAGAGCATCGAAGTCGTGATTGCAGGCTATCAGAAGAAGAACGCCATTATGACGGATCAGGAGAAGAAGATAGTCGCCTACCACGAGATAGGTCACGCTCTCGTTGCGGCAAAGCAGACGGAGTCGGCGCCGGTTCAGAAGATAACCATAATCCCGAGAACGTCGGGAGCCTTAGGCTACACCATGCAGGTGGAGCAGACAGACAAGGTGCTCATGAACAAGGAGGAGCTGGAGAACAAAATCGCCACCCTGACGGGAGGAAGAGCCGCGGAGGAGATAGTGTTCGGACAGATTACCACGGGAGCTTCCAACGACATAGAGCAGGCCACGAAGATAGCGAGAGCCATGATAACCAGGTACGGCATGAGCGAGGACTTCGATATGGTCGCCATGGAAACGGTGACAAACCGGTACCTCGGCGGGGATACGTCCCTTGCTTGCTCTGCCGATACCCAGAATGAGATAGACAGGAAGGTAGTGGAGATCGTAAAGAAGCAGCACGAAAAGGCGAAATCCATACTCGAAGAAAACAGGGAAAAGCTGGACGAGCTGGCCGGATTCCTCTATGAAAAGGAAACTATAACAGGCGAAGAGTTTATGGAAATTCTAAATAGATAGTCTTTGGCTTAAAAAGAATAAATCTTTAGAGGGAGGTATTGACAATACCTCCTTTTGTGTTACGATGTATGTCAGCGACGTGGGCTCTGTACCGTAAAATGCGGTTTCAGAGCCGATTATCTGATAGGAGTAAGAGGTTTTTAAAAAATGGAAATTGCAATTATCGGCGCCGGTAAACTGGGCATCAAGGTGACGGAGTCCCTGCTCAGCGGAAACTATTCAATAACTCTTGTTGATAAAGATGAGGACATTCTGAACAAGATAGGAAACCAGCTTGACGTAATGCCCCTCAACATCGATGCCAGAGATATAAACGCCCTTAAGCGTATGAATATAAAGGACTTTGACTATCTCCTTGCCGTAACGGGAGACGACCAGACCAATATGGTCATCGCTTCCTTTGCTAAGAGACTGGGCTGCAAGAAGGTAATCGCCAGAGTGAGAGAGCCGGAGTACATGAAGCACTTCGAGTTCATAAAGGAAACCTTCAACATCGACTACGTTGTAAATCCTGACCTTTCCATAACCACGGAAATATACAAATACCTGGTGGAGAAGTACACCCTGAGCAACGGTATCTTCACCAGCGGAAGCATAGGTATCATAGAATTCAAGGCGGAAAGAATAAGAAACCTTGAGGGAAAATCCATTCCGGATGTAAAATCCCTGCTTCCGGACATGCTGATTGCCGCAATATCCAGAAACGGAAGGGTTATAATCCCTCACGGAGACGACACTATACAGTACGGCGACTCTCTTTACGTCGTAGGCGAAAAGGAGAAAATCCGCGAGCTGAACAAGAAGGTTCACGTAAGAGGAAAGTACACCGATATTCAGAAGGTGATGATCATAGGCGGTGGAAAGACCGGATACTACCTTGCCGACAAGTTGGCCGAGTTCGGTATCGCCGTAAAGCTTGTGGAAAAGGACAAGGCCCGCTGCAGATATCTTTCCACTCATATGCCTGACGTCATGGTTCTCCACGGCGACGGCACCGACGTGGACATGCTGGAGGAGGAGAACTTCGGAGAGATGGACGCCTTTGTCACGGCAACGGGATACGACGAGGAAAACCTTCTTCTCGCTCTCACGGCCAAAAACCGCGGCATAGAGGACGTTATCTCCAAAGTCAGCAGAGAGAGCTACTCGGATCTCATAGAGAGAATGGGAATCGATATGGTTCTCAATCCCCTCGACATAACGGCAGGAAACATCTTCGGATACATTAAGGAATCCAAGGTGGTGGTTTCCTCCGTCATCATTCAGGGACAGGCCGAGGTAATCGAAGTTATCGCAAACGGCGAAATGAGCATGATAGATATACCTCTGTCAAAGCTTGAGCTGCCTAAGGGAATGATAGTTGCGGCAATTCACCGGGGCAGGGAGGTTATAATCCCTGACGGGAAAACGAGAATCCAGTTAAACGACAGAATAATGATATTCAGCCTTCTCCGCGAGATAAGCGATCTTGAGAAGCTTTTGAAGAACAAGAGATAGGGAAGTAAGCAGTAATGACAGTCAATCTCGGCAGCGTCGTGCGGGTCATCGGAGTGCTGTTTATAGTGCTCGGAGTCTGCATGATGCCTTCTTTGGCAGTTGCAATTATATATAAGGAATCCACATCGGCTGTAAGCTTTGCAGTAACGGCAGTTCCGTGCGTACTTGCCGGACTTTTGATTACAAAAAAACTGAAGCCGGAAAAGATTAAAATGAAAGCCAGGGACGGTTACCTTTTTGTAACACTCGCCTGGCTTCTGGCGTCTGTAATCGGAGGCGTTCCTCTGGTTATATCGGGAAACATTCCGAACCCGGCAGACGCTTTTTTTGAGATGTGTTCGGGCTTTTCAACGACCGGGTCCACCATACTCACCGATGTTGAGGCTCTGTCAAAATCCATGCTTTTCTGGCGTTCATTCACCCACTGGCTGGGAGGAATGGGAATCATAGTATTTGCTGCGGCTCTTCTTCCGTCCATAGGCGTAAGCGGTCAGATGATAGCAAGCGCCGAGACTCCGGGACCGACCTTCGACAAGCTTTCGGCAAAATACTCGGATACGGCAAAATCCCTTTACATACTTTATTTCGGAATAACTCTGGCGCAGACCGTTCTCTTAATGTTCGGAGGCGTGACACTGTATGATTCCCTGGTTCATACCTTCGGTACGGTGGGAACGGGAGGATTTTCTGTATACAACAGCAGCATAGGCCATTACGACAGCGCATATGTCGAATGGGTCATAACTATTTTCATGCTTCTGTGCGGCATAAACTTTAATCTCTACTTCCGTATTCCGAGAGGAGGTCTGAAGAGCTTCTTCGCAGACGAGGAGCTGAGATTTTACCTGCTCATGGTCTTCGGCTCCATAGGACTTATCACCATCTGCCTCATGACTCAGGGGGATTATGACAGCCTGTCCGAGGGAATCAGGGATTCGGCATTTCACGTTTCTTCGGTTGTGACCACTACGGGATATGCTACTATGGACTACGATACCATGTGGCCTACTTTCGCAAAGATGATTCTTCTCATCCTGACTATCACGGGAGCCTGCTCCTCATCTACGGGAGGCGGCGTGAAGATGATAAGAGTCGTCGTCGCCTTAAAGTTTGCAAAGCGCGGATTTTCCAGAAAACTTCACCCCAACAGGATTGCGGATATAACCTTAAACGGCAGTGGACTGGAGCAGACCGTTGTAACCAACATCATAAACTTTATAATGTTCTACATACTCGTGCTGATGGGAGGGACCTTTATCGTGTGCCTTGACGGCTTCGACCTGGTGACCACTTTCAGCGCCGTTCTCACGTGCCTCGGAAACGTGGGACCGGGATTCAATCTGGTAGGACCGGTTCTCAACTTCAGCATATTCTCGGATTTCTCCAAGGTTATACTGGGTCTTATCATGATAGCGGGAAGGCTTGAGCTCTTTACGTTCTTCATCTTATTCTCGCCTAAGTACTGGAACTCCAACAGAGTGTAGAAAGGGGCATAAGATATGACATTCAATCTGAGGCTTATGGCCAAAACAGTGTCCCTCATAATCGCTTTAGAGGGACTGGCAATGGTTCCGTCCATAATATGCGCGGCAGTCTTTGGCGAGACGAGAGTTCTCATCACCTTCGCCGTAGTTTCCGTATTCTGCGTTGCGACGGGAGCGTGGATGTACAGCCACATGAGAAAGTACGTCATACGCATAAAGACGAGGGAGGGTTATTTTGTAGTGCTCCTGTGCTGGGCAACGGTAATTCTCGTAGGCTTTATGCCGTATTATTTTTCCGGCTGCGGCTACAGCGCAGTAAACTGTCTGTTTGAATCGGTGGCGTCCTGGACTACCAGCAGCGCCTGGGTTCTTGACACCTCCGCCATGCCGGCGTCTCTGCTTCTGTGGAAGGCGGTTTCCAACTTCCTTGGCGGAATAGGAGTCGTGGTTCTCGCAATTTCCGTACTTCCCGTTCTCGGAGTCCAGGGACAGAAGATGGCAAACGCGGAGATCACGGGGCCGGAGCTTGAAAAGCTTACTGCCAGAATGAGCGATACCACCAGAGTTTTCTGCGGAATATACGTGTGCCTTGCAGCCGTGGAATTCCTGCTGCTTGTTATAGGACGCATACCCGTATTCAGCGCACTTATAAATACCATGTCCACGGTCAGCACCGCGGGCATAATAGACTATCAGAACAGCGTTTCGGGAGAGTACTCCATATACATCAAAGGAGTGCTGATGGTGTTTTCCATTCTCGGCGCGATGAATTGCGTTATGTTCGTGCTCATGGCAAGGAGAAGATTCAGGGAGGTTGCCAGAAACATAGAGTTGAGATTCTTCCTGGCGGTGATACTTATAGCGGGACTTCTGTGCGGAACGGTTCTGACCATTTCGGGAACCTACGACAATCCGGCAGACGCCTTTGTCAACGCCTTTGAAGAGGTTGTATCTTTCGGTTCCACCTCCGGCTTTACCGTAGACACGGATATAAACGCATGGCCGTCCGCATGCCAGCTCATACTCATTTTGATGATGACCATGGGCGGATGCGCCAACTCCACCAGCGGGGGACTTAAGGCTATACGCGTAATCGTAATGCTGAAGCTCTCAGGAAGAGGAATATATAAGAGGATTCACCCGAGAGCCATGAGGCCGGTAATGATAAGAAACACGCCGGTAAGCGCGGAAAACGCTTCGTCAATTTCCACGTTTATCATGCTGTTCTTCTGCGTATACCTGTTTTCGTGCATCGTATTTTCCATCGAGAACGTGGATATGCTGACCACGCTGACGGCACCGATGGCGCTGTTTACCAATACGGGTACGGGCTTCGGACTCATATCGGACGGATGCTACGCGGAGTTTTCGGCTCCGATGAGACTTTACGGGGCGCTGCTTATGCTGGCGGGACGCCTTGAGATGTACGCCATTCTCATAATGTTCTCTAGGTCTTTCTGGAATTCCGATACGGTCAAGTAGAAGACACGGCGCGGAAAGTTTTTAAATCAGTACAAAGTTCCAAGTTAGCGGTTGAAACAGGCGCTGAATTATGGTAACATAAACTGGTGTATGGAAAAGTTTATGAAGGCGGCTTTAGATGAGGCCGCAGAGGCAGGGCGCCTTGGTGAAATACCTATAGGCGCTGTTGTTGTCAGAAACGGTGAAATAATCGCTTCGGCTCACAACCTTACGGAAACACTGAAGGATCCCACGGCCCACGCCGAGATGCTCGCCATAAGAAAGGCTGCCGGTGTCCTAGGCGGCTGGAGGCTTACGGGCTGCGACATGTACGTGACCATAGAACCGTGCAGCATGTGCGCCGGCGCTCTCGTGTGGTCAAGAATTGAGAATCTATATATAGGAGCCATGGATCCCAAGGCGGGGGCCTGCGGCTCGGTTTTCGACATAGTCAGAAGCGACAGACTGAATCATAGAATAGACGTGCATACCGGCATAATGGAAGAGGAATGCCGTAAGGCAGTCAGGGATTTTTTTTCCGGGCTGCGGGAAAAGAAGAAACTTAATCGGAGGAAAGAAAATAATGAAGAGGGCTAGAAATATCGTCTGCATAGCGGGACTGCTCGCGGTAATGATGACATCGACCGCTTTTGCGGAGGGCGACCTTGAGATCACCGGCTCATATCCTGAGGACGGACAGAAGAATACGACCATAGAAAACGTGGCCGCAAAGATTCAGTTCAACAAGGACGTAGGCAATAAGAAGAATCAGGAAGCCAACAGCAAATGCTTCAGCATGGTGGACGAGGATGGAGAGGAGCTTCCGATAAGAGTATATTACAACCCTGAGGATCCGAAGGAAGTGCTGGTCCTTGCCGATACGACGGAGATGAACGCCGAAAAGATCACCGTAAAGGATAACTCGGACTATACGGTCAAGGTTACGAAGGATTTTACGGCTGACGACGGATCCACCCTCGGAACCGATGAGGAAATAACATTTAAAACCCTTAATCAGTCGAGAAACAACATGGTCTACATGGTTATGATGTTTCTCATGTTCGGCGGAATGTTCTTCTTCACCAGCAGACAGATGAAGAAACACATGGCTGAGGAAAATGAAGGCAGAGCCAAGGAAGAGCCGTTCAATCCTTACAAGGAGGCCAAGAAAACGGGTAAGTCCGTATCCGAGGTAATTGCGGAGCACGAGAAGGAGGTTGCCAAGAAAGCCGCCAAAGAGGCAAGGCATGCGAAGGACCGCGCCGAGCAGGAGGTCGAAGAGATAGTCGAAGAGACTAACGGCAACTACAGGGTAAAAGGCCCTCGTCCGATATCGGCGGGAGGAAGTTCATATATTACCGGAAGGAAGGCTATCGCCGAAGCAAAGAAGGCGGAAGAGGAACGCCTTGCCAGACGGAGAGCTGCCGCTAAGAAGAAAAAGAAGAAATAAGTCTTGATTTTTGATGAGCGGGCTTTGTTCCGCTCATTTTTAACGAAGTCAGGGAGGAGAAAATGAGTGAAATAAATCTCTATTCCTTCGCAAAGATAAATCTGTCCATAGATGTGGGAGCTCCTATGGAAAACGGAATGCACCCCGTGGACATGGTGATGCAGCAGCTCGCTTTTCACGACGACGTGAAGGTGAGCTATACCACAGATAAAAATGCAGGCAGGGGAGAGTTCGATATTTCCCTTTCCACCAACAGGCCGTATCTTCCGACGGACGAGAGGAATCTCGCCTATAAGGCGGCGGAGCTGATGGCCATAAAATTCGGAAGTGATGTTCCTGGAGGGAACATTCGCATAGATATTCGTAAACGAATTCCGGTCGCTGCGGGACTGGCGGGCGGCAGCGGTAACGCTGCCGCGGTGCTTCACGGCCTCAATGTGCTGTGGGGAGGGAAGCGCAGATGGCTGGTCGGTTTAAACGAGCTGCTGGCTGCCGGCGCGGAGCTGGGCTCCGACGTGCCCTTCTGCGCGGCAGGGCAGGCCCGGGGATGCCCCGGGCTGCCGGCAGCCTTACGGCGGGATCCGGCGGGAGGCTGCTGCGCCCGTGCCCGCGGCACGGGCACTGACCTTAAGATAATAAAAGGGATAAGAAGCTGGGTAGTGATAGCGAAACCGAGGATAGGCGTTTCCACCGCCCAGGTTTATAAGGGCATTGACGGCTGCGAAATCGCCGAAAGACCCGATAACGACATTCTGGAACAGGCCCTTGAAACGGGAGAGATAAAAAAGGCCGAAAACCAGATGATTAACGTGCTGGAAAACTACACCCTTAAGGAATATCCCGAAGTTGCCGGGCTGAAGGAAAAGATGGCGCAGGGAGAAGCGGGACAGGCTGCCCGGAGAGTTTTGATGAGCGGCAGCGGCCCGACGGTGTTTGCACTTTTTGACACTTTAGAACAGGCAGAGAGAAGCTGCGGGGATATGAGAAAAGCCGGATATGAAGCGTACTGGACTAAGACGACAGTATAGGAGGATCAAGGAGAAAATTTATGCTGAATTTTGATTTGCAGAATCACAGACCGCTGAGAGAACTCGTTTACGAGGAGCTTAAGAGACAGATTCTAAGAGGAAAGATAACCCCGGGAACGAGAATGATGGAGGTAGAGCTTGCCGAGGAGATGGGAGTCAGCCGTACCCCGGTGAGAGAAGCCATCAGAAAGCTTGAAAAGGAAGGCCTCGTTACCATAGAACCGAGGAGAGGAGCTTACGCCTCCGAAATATCCGTAAAGGACATGGTGGACGTTCTGGAAGTAAGAGAGGACCTTGAAGGCTTTGCGGCGTTTCTTGCGGCCGGAAAGATTACCCGGGAGGAAGTCGAAGAGCTTAAGGAGATAACCAGAAGCTACAGCGAGGCAGTTAAGAACAACGATACCGAGAAGATGATAACCTTCGACGAGAGCTTCCACAAGAAAATCGTGGCGTCAAGCGGAAACAAGACGCTGATTCAGCTTTCGGAGACGGTTCAGGAGCTGGCCATAAGGTTCAGGTACCTTTACTACGATGATTTTTCCCGGTATGTGAATATGCCGGTAGAGCATAAGGAAATTCTGGACGCGCTTACGAGCGGAAACGGCGACATGGCGCGCAGGTCCGCAGACGATCACGTGAGAAAGCTGAAGGAATTTGTCATAAAAGAGGGGGACAGGGCATTCAGATAGGGTTCTGATTGCAGAAGGAGGTCTGGAAATTGGCGGATACTGTATCTGAAGAAGTCAGGATAAACGGAATAACCGAAGGAGTCATATGGAAGGAGCTGCTCAAGTTTTCTGCGCCGCTTCTGGTCGGAAACCTGTTTCAGCAGCTTTACAACACGGTGGACAGCATCGTGGTGGGAAACTTTGTGGGAAGCGACGCCCTGGCGGCGGTAGGCTCCAGTATGGTAATAATAAACATGCTCATCGGACTGTTTATGGGTATCGCAGCCGGCGCCGGCGTTCTGGTTTCCCAGTATTACGGCGCGAAGGACGAACGGGGCGTTCAGGGAACAATGCATACCGGCCTCATGTCCATGTTCTACTGCGGTATAATCATAACGATTCTCGGAATCATTGCGGCACCGTGGATAGTTCATGCCATAGGAACGCCTCCTGAGGTTGAAAAGCTGTCGGTGCTCTATCTCAGGATATTCTTCCTGGGAAGCATTCCTTTAGTCATATATAACATGGGAGCGGGACTTCTGAGAGCCGTAGGCGATTCCAAGAGACCGCTGTACTTTTTAATAGTCGCATGTATAACGAACATCGTTCTTGACCTGGTTCTCGTCGTTGTCTTCCACCTGGGCGTGGCGGGCGTTGCCATCGCAACAGGCGTTGCCCAGGCCGTATCGGCGATACTGGTAATGTACGTTCTCATGCACGACGACGATATTTACAGGGTACACCTTAAGAAGCTGAAGGTGCAGAAGAACTATCTGATTTCCATAATCAGGATAGGCCTTCCGTCGGGAATTCAGCAGTCGGTAATATCGTTTTCCAACATAATCGTGCAGAGCAAGATAAACCTGTTCGGCGCTGCGGCAATGGCGGGCTACAGCGCATACAACAAGGTGGATACCTTTATAATGCTGCCGTTTATGAGCATAGGGCTTGCCAGCACCACCTTCGTCGGACAGAACATCGGCGCGAAGAAATGGCAGAGAGTCAGGAAATCCGCCAACACCAGCATTCTCATGTCGGCGTCGGTCACCATCGTGCTGTCCGCTCTCGTCTTCCTGTTCGGAACAAAGCTCATAGGCCTTTTCACACAGGAGCCTGAAGTTATAGATTACGGACACACCATGCTCCTCTGGATGGCGCCGTTCTACGTGCTCTGCTGCTTCACCAATATATGCAGCGGAATCATCAGAGGCGCAGGGGAGGCGACCATACCTATGTTCATCATGGTCGGAAACTACTGCGTGGTGAGAATCATATGGCTCGCCATAATGACGAGACTTTTCCACAGCATAGACATAGTGTTCGCAGGATATCCGGTAACCTGGCTCACCGCCGCCGTAATCATGGCGATATACTACAAAAAGGGAAACTGGCTTAGCAAGTATATCGGGGGAGAAAAGCTTCCGGATTAGACAAAAGGTGTATAACCTGTTACTCAAAACGCAGCTTTATGGCTGCGTTTTTTTCTTTTGCAACCGCAGGTTGCGGAATTGAAAGGGGAAAGTGGTAGTTTCCCCGGCTATTATATGGTAGAATGAGGACAGAAAAGACAGAATATTAGCAAGAAAATTCCGGGGTGAGCCGGGGATTTTGGAGATGAGAAGGAGGAAACTGTAAGGTGGACAGCATAGGTTTTGCAGAAAGAATACTTGCGCTGAGAAAAGCAAGCGGCATTTCCCAGGAGGAGCTTGCGGCGGGCATAGGCGTATCCAGGCAGGCAGTTTCAAAATGGGAGGGAGCGCAGAGCGTGCCGGACGTTGACAAGATAATGCAGCTGAGCGAATATTTCGGAGTAACTACCGATTACCTGCTTAAAGGAACTGCATCGCGCGGGGAACAGCAGACTCTGAATGCAGATACGCATCGCTGCACGGCTATGACGATGTTTTACATCGCCACGGCCATAAACATAATAGGAGTTGCAGCTTCTTTTGCAAGGTGGTATACCTGCTATGACGCATATTCGGTGGGGATAGGAATAGCTGTTACGGCTGTGGGAACCGGGGTGTTTCTCGCAGGTCTGACAATATTCAGGACAGACCTGAAAAAAGCCTTAAGGTATTTTTTTATCGTCAACGTCTGGCCGGTGCTGCTGAACCCTTACGGAATGATTGCAAATTACCTGGATTCATCGGGAATCGGGGGATATACATATCACCCTGCGCCTGTTCCGGTCAATATGGATAAAAAAGCCTTCTGGATACCGTACATATTAATCTGCCTTGCAGCAGATACGGCAGTGATAATAAAGGGGAGGGAGAGAAAATGAGAAAAAGGTTTATGATTTTAGCGACGGCTGCAGTTACGGCAGCTGTGGCGTTTGCCCTCACGGCGTGCAGCCCGGACAAGGCCGCCGAAGAGGACGGCGGCAGTTTGCCGGAAATTGAAAACGGCATAAGCGGGGAAATACGGGAAATGAATATAACGGAGCTCGATCCGCCGTTTTACGACATCAAAGACCGTGACGGAGTAAGTGTAAACGGCGCCTTTCTGTGCTATGCATCGGAGAACACCGCGGTATTTGCCGAGACCCGATATGATGAAAGCGAATATTCCATACCTAACGACCAGAATGAGTTCTGGTGGACGAGCAGCATTTACGTTATGGACATCGGATCGGGAGAGGCGGTGTCGTATACTGTCAACAGACCTAACGATGTGGACTGCGCCGTTCCGTATAAAGACGGAATTCTCTACGTCGCCGACGTTTTAAACGATGAAAAAACCGACTCCGTATCTTACGACTGGCAGCTTCTGTATAACGACGGAGAAAAAGAAGAGATTGTGGACAGCAACCTTAACTACGGAGGGGGACCGAAGCCGTTTCTGACCCTTTTAAACGGCACGCCTGTATACGTGGTAAGCGGCAGCGACTCGATGGGAGCAACCGTGAGCCTGGTGAAGCTGACTGAGTCTGGGCCTGAGATTATACAGCTGTTCGGAGGGTACTGGACGTCTGCCGAGTATAACAAAAGCGACGGAAAGCACATAGTCATGCAGCTTTATAATAATAGCAGAGATGACGGAACGGGTCTTGTAACTGTATACGACGAAAACGGAGTGGTATTCGAGTATTCCGGCAATCAGCGCTTCAGCGCCATCGGAATAAACGGAGATTACGTTCTTGCGACAAATTCCGCTCAGTCAGATGCGGAGAAGAACACAGTCACAGCGATTCCTATCGCAGAGGATAAAGAAGAGTTCACCATCGAAACGAAAAATCCCATGTGGCACTGTGCAAGGGTTACGGACAGCCTTACGGCCATGTACTCCGACAGCAGCCTGTACATTATGGACATGGAAAACAGGTTCATACAGCCGTGCCAGACGCCTGAAGGCTTTGGCGGAGCGAAATATCTGATGCCGATGAGCGACGGCAGATTCGTCTTTAACGACGGAAACGGCTACTTCATTATGAACCCGCAGTAGGATAATTGAACAATCAGAGCTGCGGTGGTATAATTTCTCCTGACGGAAAACAATCATACCATCAGCGAGGCATTGAAAATGAAAGAGATACTTGATAAAGAAAAGGTTTTGGCGGACCTGAAATACTGGCAGGTCCCGGGAATGGCGGTGTCATACGTTAAGGTTTCCCCGGACAAAGACGGCGGATACGCGCCGGACAGCTTTGCGGGAGGATACGGAGTGCGTGAGACGGGCGGCGAACCTGTGGACGAAAACACCCGGTTCTGCATAGCCTCATGCTCCAAGGCGATGACTTCGGCGGTGATTGCCATGCTGGTCACGGAGGGAAAGCTCAGTTACGATGTTCCCGTAAAGGAATATCTGCCGGGGTTTGCCATGATGGACGCCGAGGCGGACGAAAAGATGACACTGAGGGATATGCTCTGTCACAGAACGGGGCTTGCGCCCCACGACGGAACGTGGGCGGGAGTCGCTACATCTGAGGAGTACATGAAGAGGTTCAGATACCTTGCGCCATGCGCGCCGTTTCGGTCAAAAGCCATATACAACAACTGTATTTACGGGCTTGCCGGGCACGTGGTGGAGGCTGTGACGGGGCTGACCCTTGAGGAGGCGTTTCGTAAATACCTGTTCGGCCCCCTCGGAATGGAAAACTCCAGCTGCGATACGGAAAAACTGAGACATTCGGAAAACCACGCCGAGCCTTATCAGGTTATAGACGGAAGGCTTACAAAGCTTAAAATATGGAGCGTGGACACGGTGGCAGGCGCGGCGTCCGTAAACACTACGGCATCGGACATGATTAAATGGCTTGCATTCCTTGCGGCGGGAGGAAGGACGGCTGACGGCAGGCAGCTCATAGCCCCGGAAGTCTTCAGAGAGATGACGGAAAAGCATATGGACTATGCAGATTTTGTCGGAGAGGAATTCTACCCTCTTGACGGATACGCCATGGGGTGGCAGGTCGGCAGCTACAGAGGAAAGAAGATTCTGAGGCACACGGGCAAGATAGAAGGCTACAGCACGGTTCAGGCATTCATACCGGAAGAAGGCATCGGAGCTTTTCTCACGGTGAACCTTCACTCGCCGACGATTTCAGTGATGTTTGCGGCTCTTTACAGTATACTTGATGAACTTATGGGATGGGGTGGAGAAGTCACGTGGACGGAAAAGTTTCACGGAGACGAACCGCCAAAGCCTGAGGACTACGACGATCAGTATATCGACCTCTTTGGAAAGCGCTATCCCGATGCAGTGGAAACGGAATGGGAAAAAATCGGCAGCCTGCAAAGGTACGCGGGAACATACGAAAATCCGGGTTACGACAACATCGAGATCAGGGCCGAAGGCGGAGAGATGACCCTCACAAACCGGGCGCTCACGTGGAAGATGAAGCCGTACTTTGGAGGACTTTTCAAGGTTATCGGTCTCAAGGAGGACACCCTGACCTACGTTATGCCGGTTTCGTTCATCGAAGATGAGGAAGGCGCCGTCGAAGGACTGATGATTCCCATGGAGCCGCTGATACCGGATCTCCTGTTCAGAAAGAAATAGAGAAAATGAAAATGCTCTCTCGGCCAAATCCGGCTGAGAGAGCATTTTATATATATCGGATACTGTTATTAACCGCCTTGATTCAGAGAGGAGAAGGTGGCGGAAAACAGGTAACCGGCCGTCAGATTATTGAGCTTCTGTGAGGGTTGTCGTAAGTTCTACGGTCTTGCCGTCTCTTATTACGATTACTTTAACCTTGTCTCCCGGCTTGTGGTCGAGGAGAACCGAGCTCAGTGTTGCGCTGCTGTCTATCTGGGTGTCGTCGATGTAGTAGATCATATCTCCGCGCTCAAAGCCTGCAGCCTTTGCTTCGGAGCCGGTAACTTCAGCGATGTAGATTCCCGTAAGCTGAAGGCCGTACTGCATTGCCGTCTGGGCGTCGCTTGCGTCGATTACGCTTACGCCCAAGGCTGCGCGTCCCGTTACGTGACCGTTCTCAATGAGCTCCTTGCCTATTTCGGCAGCTGTGTTGATAGGGATTGCGAATCCGAGGCCTTCAACGTTGGAGCCTGAGGATTTTGCCACTACTATGCCGATGAGATTTCCTTCTCCGTCAAAGAGTCCGCCGCCGGAGTTTCCCGGATTTATAGATGCGTCTGTCTGGAGAAGAGTCATGTTCTGACCTTCAACGGTAAGCTCTCTGTCCAGCGCGCTGATAACGCCTGTGGTTGCCGAACCGCCGAGCTCGCCGAGAGGGTTTCCGATGGCAACTGCAAGGTCGCCTACGGAAAGCTCGTCGCTGTTGCCGTAGGTCGCGGCCGTAAGATTATCCGCTTCGATTTTTATTATGGCAACGTCGGTCTTTTCGTCTGCGCCGATAACCTTGGCTTCATAGGACGTACCGTCTTTGAGAGTTACGGTGATTGCGGACGCTCCGTCGATTACGTGGTTACAGGTCATGATGTAGCCGTCGGTGTCGACGATTACACCGCTTCCCGCGCCTTCCGTAACGTAGTTCTGAATCCATGAATCCGTTGAAACAGATTCGGTTTTAATCTCTACTACGGCGTTTTCGTTCTGGGCGATGATTTCCTCTACGGATTTTTCGGCTCCCGTGGATTTCGCAAGAGTGTAGTTGGTTGCGGAAATCTCTTTGGAAGTCCCGATTCCGCCGGAACCGCCTCCGAAGAGCATCATGCCGCCTACGGTAAGACCCGATGTGAATATCATGCAGCATATCATGGTTATTATGAACGCTTTCCTCGTTATGAATACGGGCGGCTTCTTTTCTTTAACCTTTTTCGCCTTCATGTGAGGGACGTTTTCGTATGTGTACGCTCTCTGCTGCTCCCGGCCTGAAAATCTCGGATCGAAGCCGTAAGGCTGTCCCGTCTGAGGACCTCTCTGCTGCTCAGGCTCAAAAGTTCTCGCCTCTTTATACTCAGGTTCAGGCTTTCTGTACTGCTCCCGCTGTTCGCTTCCGGCCTCGGCGTGAGCTCCGGAGTTTTCCGAAGGCTCAGGATCTCTCATGGTGAAGTTCTGATCCTGATAGCCGTTGTTTCTGTCAAATTCGTTCGTCATTATGAATACCACCTTTCCGGTAAATTGTTATCTTCTGTCCGGGCAGCGTTCCGTCTTCGCGCGCCCGATTTCTTCTTACCCTGTTTACGGCTAAATTATAGAAAAGAAATGTGGATTTCTTGTGTCAAAAACGTCAAGCTTGTGCTAAAATACTATATTAGATGTGAAAAGGAAGGGTGATAGAAATGGGCAAAGCCATTACCGCCATGGACAAATCCGGATCCTTCAGGGTCTGTTTATCTATAACCACCGATGTTGTGGAAAAAGCCAGAGAAATACATGGGACCACGCCTCTTGCCACTGCGGCGCTGGGCAGAGTTCTAACCGGAGCCGGCCTTATGGGGCTGCTGATGAAAAACGACAGCGACAAGGTTACCGTACAGTTTAAGGGCGACGGCCCGGCGAAGCAGATTCTCGCCACCGCCGACGGGTGCGGAAACGTCAAGGGGTACATAGCCGTTCCGGACGTGAATCTTCCTCTTCGGGAGGACGGACACCTGGATGTGGGAGGCTCCCTCGGAATCGGAGACCTCACCGTAATAAGGGATATGGGCCTTAAGGAACCTTACGTGGGAAGGATTGCTTTAGTGTCCGGCGAAATAGCCGACGATTTAACCGCATACTACTATATCTCAGAGCAACAGAATACTTCTGTTGCTTTAGGCGTTAAAATTGCCAGAAATCAGAGCGTTCTCTGCGCGGGAGGAATGATAATCCAGATGCTTCCCGAAGCGAAGGAGGAAGCGGTGGACGCCCTTGAAGCTCTGCTTAAGGATATGCCTCCTCTGACCACTTTGATAGAAGAAACGGTGCTGAAGTCGGCAGGTTATTCCGAAGAGGGAACGGTGGAGCTTCTCCTTAAGAGGATTTTCGAAAGCATAGACCCGGCGTTTATGCCGGAGAAAACCGACACCAGAGAGATAAACTGGAAGTGCGACTGCAGCGAGGAGAGACTTGAGGGAGTTCTTGCTACTCTCGGCGCAGACGAGCTTCAGGCCATGATAGACGAGGACAACGGAGCGGAGATGGTTTGCCAGTTCTGCGAGAAGAAGTATTATTTCGACGCCGATCATCTTCAGAGGATACTCGATGCGGTAAAGGGAAAAAGGGAGCTGTAAAGATGAAGAGAGTAGGATTCATATTCGGGGGACGTTCGGGGGAGCACGAGGTTTCCCTCATGTCGGCGGCGGAGGTCATAAGAGCGGCCGAAAAAGCGGATTTTGACATAGTTAAAATAGGTATAGACAAGGACGGAAAGTGGTACCTTTACGAGGGCGACACGGAAGACATCGCCTGCGGAAAGTGGAGGGCCTCGGCAAAACCCCTTGAAATCAGCGCCCTTCCGTCGATTATAGACTTCGCCTTTCCGGTGCTTCACGGGCCTTACGGAGAGGACGGAACCGTACAGGGTCTCTTTGAGATGCTGGGAATTCCTTATGCCGGCTGCGGCGTCCTTGCGTCGGCTCTCTGCATGGACAAATCCTGCGCCAAGGATATTTTCATTAAGGTGGGCCTTCCGACCTGCCGTTACAAGCTGGTTTTCAGGGAAAAGCTCGCCGGATATGACGAGGCAAAGGCTGCGGAAATCCTTGAATCCCTGGGAGGCGCGGCTTTTGTAAAGCCTTCCAATATGGGCTCCAGCGTGGGAATCTCGAAGGCCAAAAATCCTGCGGAACTTCTTAAGGCGCTTCAGGTTGCCGCAGAGTACGACAGGAGAATAATCGTCGAAGAGGCTCTTGACGTAAGAGAGCTTGAAACGGCGGTGATAGGAAACTCGACTGCCCAGGTGGCGGAAGTGGGCGAAATAATCGCCGCGTCGGAGTTTTACGACTATAACTCCAAATACAGCGACGAAAGCGGAACGAAGCTGATGATTCCGGCGAAAATTCCTTTTGAGGTAAGAGAGGAAATAAGGGATCTTGCCGCAAAGGCGTATAAGAGCCTGGACTGCGCAGGCTTTGCTCGGGTGGATTTTTTCATTGAAAAAAACACGGGTAAGATATATATCAACGAGATAAACACGATTCCGGGATTTACTCGGTACAGTATGTTTCCTATGCTTTGGAACGAGGTGGGAGTCGATTTCAAGACTCTTATCGAAAAGATTGTGGAGTTAGGATATGAAAGATATAACGATAAAAATAACAGGTAACCAGTTTATCGGAGACGAAATGGAAGAGAGGATGGAGTTCGTTACCGACGGACGTATGTACGAAAGGAACGGCGCCAACTACTACATCTACGAGGAAAGCGAGTTTTCCGGTTTTCCGGGATGTATGACCAGTCTTAAGCTGAAGGACGGCACGCTGCGAATGAAGAGGCTCGGCAAAAACAGCGGCCAGAGCTACGGAACGGAGCTTGAGTTCCGCAAAGGCGGCAGGTTCAGCAGCAGATATCAGACTCCTTTCGGCTCTTTTGACATGGAAGTCCTCACCAACAGCCTGGAAACCAGCATAGATGAGGAAGGATGCGGGCTCATAAAGGTCGACTATCACGTGAGCCTTGAGGGTATGAGCGAAGGCAGAAATGCTTTGGAAATAGAAATAAGCCAATAGAAAACAGTAAAGGAGGAATCATGAACAAGACAGGTTTTGATGCGGAAAAGTATCTGGAAGAGCAGTCAAAGTACATCATGGAGAGGATAAACCCGGGAAGCGCCGACAGGCTTTACCTGGAGTTCGGCGGCAAGCTGGTCCACGACAAGCATGCCATGAGAGTACTGCCGGGTTTTGACGAGAACGCGAAGATAAAGCTTCTCGCAAGAATGAAGGAAAAAACAGAGATTATCATCTGCATCTACGCGGGAGACATTACGACAAGCAAGACGAGACACGACTTTGGAATCACATACGACCTGGAGGTTCTGAGACTCATCGACATTTTCAGGAAGCACGACCTTGCCATTAACAGCGTAGTGGTAACGAGATATGAGGACGTGCCGGCGGTAAATATGTTTATCGACAAGCTGGAGCGCAGGGGAATCAAAACATATAAGCACAGATTCACCAAGGGCTATCCTACGGACGTGGATACCATCGTAAGCGACGAAGGCTACGGCGCCAACCCGTATATAGAGGTGACGAAGCCTCTGGTAGTCGTGACCGGTCCGGGAGGCGGCAGCGGAAAGCTTGCAACATGCCTTTCACAGCTGTACCACGATTACAAGAGAGGAAAGAAGGTCCGCTACGCCAAGTTTGAGACTTTCCCTATATGGAATCTGCCCCTGAAGCACCCGGTAAACATCGCCTATGAGGCGGCAACGGCAGACCTTAAGGACGTGAATATGATAGATTCCTTCCACCTGGAGGCGTACGGAGAAACTGCCGTAAACTACAACCGGGATCTGGAGGTTTTCCCGGTGGTGAAGAGAATCATCGAAAAGATTACCGGAGAGGAATCTGAATATAAATCGCCTACGGATATGGGCGTAAACCGCGCGGGATTCTGCATCACCGACGATGCGGTCTGCCGTGAAGCGGCCGAACAGGAAATAATCCGCCGTTACCTCATCGCCGAGGTGGACTACAAAAAGGGCAAAATCGGCGAGGAGGCTCTGGAGAGAGCAAAGCTTCTCATGAAGGAAGTGGGAAGAGACGTTGTTGACAGAAAGGTGGTTCAGGCCGCCAGAGATTATGCGGAAAAGAAGCGTAACTGCGACAAGCGTTACGAAAACGTGGTAGGCATGGCCATAGAGATGCCCGACGGCACCATAATCACAGGACGCAGCTCACGGAGAATGGTTGCGGCTGCGGCAATGGTTCTCAACGCCATAAAGAGCCTTTCCGGCATAGCCGACGATATGCTCATAATAACTCCTCAGGTCCTCGAGACTACCCAGAAACTGAAAACCGATGTTTTGGGCTACGACAGAACCAGCCTCAACTGCGAAGAGGTTCTCATAGCCTTGAGTATTTCGGGAACCCAGAACCCGTCGGCGGCGGTGGCGGCCGGAAAGCTTCCGTATCTGCATGGCTGCAGGGCTCACTGCACGGCAATCTTAAGTGACCGCGACGAGCAGACATTAAGCTCTCTCGGCATCGACGTTACCTGCGATCCGGAATATATGACCACCAACCTTTACAGCAGCAATTAGGAAATTATAAAAACCCCCGGCAAACTTTTGCCGGGGGTTTTGCTTGCGATGAAGTTTATCTCAATAAATGTTGATAATAAGTTTGCGAGTTATATTGAACTTATTATCAACATTTGTTATAATAAGTTTGAAACTGTACAGCCATATAGAAGGAGAGCGGCTTATGAAGGATTTTACATTATGTACGGATATTGAAACAGTAATCGAGTTATTGAACATAAGCGCAAAAGAACTTGCAGACAGCATTGGCGTTACGCCGACGACAATTTCACGCTGGAGAAAGGATGAAGAGCAGGCATCAACAACTAATCTCAATGCATTCTATAATTTTGCCTTCCGCAAGGGGATTCGGCTCAACAAAATCAAAGAACAGTTATTTAAGGAAGATTGCGGTAGTGGAGCAGTCATACTTTTTCACGGGGCCAAAACATATATTGACGGGCGAATTTCGATTGAAAAATCGAAAAGCACCAATGATTTCGGCCGAGGTTTTTACTGCGGGGAAAGCTTAGAGCAATCAGCTATGTTCGTCGCAAATTATCCGGAATCGTCGCTTTATATTTTAGAATTTGACAGGAAGTATTTAAGCTATACACAGCTAAAGGTTGACAGAGATTGGATGCTCTTGATTGCCTATTTTCGAAACAAGTTAAGCGATTACGCCCGGCATCCGATTATCCTTGATCTGCTTTCGAAACTTAGGGGAATTGATTACATTATTGCTCCGATTGCCGACAACAGAATGTTTGAAATTATCGACAGCTTCATTGATGGAGAGATTACGGATGTACAATGTCAGCATTGCCTTTCGGCAACTAATCTCGGCAACCAATATGTATTTGTTAATGATAAGGCATTAAGCCAACTGAAAATATTGCGCCATTGTTACCTGGCTCCTGATGAAAAGGAGTATTATCTTTCGTATAAACGAGAGGAATCACGCGTTGGAAACGACAAAGTTAAAGTTGCCCGCAGACAGTACAGAGGGCAGGGTGAGTATATAGAGGATATTTTAAAATGAGAAAGATGGATGAAATCGGTTTAAAATTATGCAAAATACAGGCGGAAGTATTTTCTGCATCAGTAAATGAAACTGATTGCAGCTCGCCAATTTTTATGAGAAGATTTATGAACTCTCAGGTGGCACAGCGAATGGATGCAGGCGGATTTTTATTCGAGGCTTGTGATGTAAATCAAATTTTTGAAGAGATAAATACTCAATTTGGCGAAAGCTCATACGGCAAAGAAAAATATTCTGAAGCAGAGTTATATTGGATAGGGTACGTCTACCGTTACTGGTCGTACACGTATCAAAAGACGAGCAGACAGGTATACAAATTTATAAAGCCTAAAGAGCTTCGCGAACTCTATTATCCCTACCACTCTCTTGATCCGGCTCAGGCGATTGAGAGAATTTTAGAGGCAAAAGGGGTAGATGATGAGGATATGACTGCACGAGGTGTCAAAATAATGCGGGATATTTTGAAAAAAGATAAAAGGGCGTGATACCCTTTTCTCTTTTTGTATCATCTTAGCGAGCAGGCTGCTTACAGAATCTTATTGCTGTTCTTGCAATTTTTTCAAGAACTTTTGAGCGGCTTTTGTATGCACCTGATACTTTTTCCAGATGATGTGCGGTGTTGTTTCTAATGCGGGAACAATGGGGCGAAAGCATAAATTACTATCTTCGCTTGGATTTATCAATCCGTCAAAACAAATCGCATAGCCGAGCCCTTCTTCCACCAGCAAAGAACCGTTAAAAAATAAGGTATAGGTTGCTACTACATTTATTCTTGACATATTCGAGCTTATGGAGCTCAACATCGGCCAATTATCCCGTTCTTCCTGTGCGGAAACAATCAATGGCTTATCTAATAAATCTTCCGGTGTGATAAATTCTTTTTGAGCCAACTCCGAATCTTTACGCATAAATACACCGAATCTATCTGTGAAGTTCGCCTTTACAGAATCATATTTTGAATGATTTACCTCACCGTAAATCATTCCGAAATCAATGAGCCCCTTATCCAACTGTTCCATAACAAAAACGGAGTTTCCGCTCGAAATATGAAAGCAGATATCGGGATGATCCTGTTTCAATTTAAAGGCGGCTTTTGCAAGAATCCGATTCCCTGCGGATTCTCCTGCACCGATATAAATATTTCCTGCTATTGTTTCGTCAGAAGAGCTGACTTCCTCCTCTGCCTTTTTCATCAAGTCTGTAATTTCCTCTGCACGTTTGCGTAGCAGCATACCCTCTTCCGTGAGAGTTACTTTTCTATTACCTCTTATAAACAGTTGCTTACCGAGCTCTTCCTCCAAGTCCTTGAGCTGACGGGAAAGAGTCGGCTGTGAAAGATGTAAAAACTCCGCTGCCCCGGAAATGCTTTCCTCTCTGGCGACAGCCAAAAAATATTGGAGTACACGAAATTCCATAAAAAGCCTCCCTGTATGCCGGTAGTGTATCACGCTTTCCCATGCTTGTAAAGCATAGGGCGATATTTGATATAAGTATTTGTTATTTATATTTTCCGCCGATATAATAAAGCTATAGAGAAAACGCATAACAAAAGGAGTTTTATCTATGAAAAAAATATTTTTCATTCTGTTCGCAATCCTGTTATTTGCGGTTGTATTTACAGGATGCGACAATACAGGAGAACGGACGGAAAGCAACGACAACAATCTATCGTCTGACACACAGGAAAACGAAACACTTACTTCCGTACAAAGTGCAGAAACGGAGAAGGATATGCAAAACATAGAAATTACAGTAAACGGAAAGACCTTTTCCGCTACACTTAACGACAGCGAAGCGGCAAGAGAATTTGCCGGGATGCTGCCGCTCACACTTGAAATGAGCGATTATTCCGGGTTTGAAAAGGTCGGTTCTCTCGGAACAAGCCTGCCGACCGACAATAGCCAAACTACCACACAGTCCGGCGATATTGTTTTATATAACGGATATCAAATCGTCATATTCTATGGCTCTAATTCGTGGAGTTACACAAGGCTTGGAAAAGTTGATAATCTGTCGGGATGGAAAGACGCTCTCGGCGGCGAAGATGTCACGGTTACTTTCTCATTAAAACAACAACAGTGAAAACGGGGGTCACGATGGAAATAAAAGATTTTCTTGCCCATATGAACAGCGGCAAAACGGTAATCGCTGGTTCTGAAATACATAAGTATATGTGTATGCTTTCGCAGGAAGCGCTGAAACTGACGGAAGAACTCAACAACAGTTATCACACGCCGGAGGAAATAAGAACAATATTCTCAAAGCTAACGGGAAAGCCGGTGAACGATACGCTCGATATATTTCCTCCCTTTTATACGGATTGCGGAAAAAATATTACGATTGGAAATCATGTTTTCTTTAACAGCGGGTGCAAATTTCAGGACCAGGGTGGAATTACCATTGATGACGGTGCATTGCTCGGACACAATGTCGTTCTTGCGACTTTGAATCATTGTATGATTCCTGAACAACGCGCAAATTTGGAGCCTGCACCTATTCACATAGGAAAAAATGTATGGATTGGAGCAAATGCAACGGTACTGCCCGGTGTTACCATTGGTGATGGCGCAGTAGTAGCTGCAGGAGCTATTGTAACAAAAGATGTTCCGGCAAATTCCATTGTGGGAGGTATTCCTGCAAAGAAAATTAAGAATGTACCAAAACACGAATAACAGGCAAAATCAATCTGGAGGCGTTTAGAATGAACCAGACACTTACATTAACGAATGAATGGGATAAGACTTTTCCCAAAAGCGATAAAGTCAATCACAGCAAAGTAACATTTCATAACCGCTATGGCATTACGCTTGCCGCTGATATGTATATACCGAAATATACAAACGGTAAGCTGCCGGCTATTGCGGTCAGCGGCCCGTTCGGTGCGGTCAAGGAACAGTCATCAGGATTGTATGCACAAACTATGGCGGAAAGAGGCTTTTTAACCATTGCCTTTGATCCGTCTTTTACGGGAGAAAGCGGCGGCCCTCCACGATGTGTTGCTTCTCCTGACATCAACACCGAGGATTTTTGTGCAGCAGTAGATTTTCTTTCTGTTCGGGAAAAAGTTGACCCTGAAAGAATAGGCATTATCGGTATCTGCGGCTGGGGCGGACTGGCAATCAATGCCGCTGCAGTTGATACAAGAATTAAAGCGACAGCCGCTATGACGATGTACGATATGACGCGCTGCACTGCCAATGGCTATTTTGATTCCGAGGACAGCGAACAGGTACGATATGAAAAGCGTAAGGCAATGAGCGAACAAAGAATTGTTGATTATAGAAATGGCTCTTACGCACTTGCAGGCGGTGTTGTCGATCCTTTGCCCGATGATGCACCGTTCTTTGTCAAGGATTACTATGACTACTATAAGACAAAACGCGGTTATCACGAAAGAAGCCTGAATTCCAACGGCGGCTGGAATATCACTTCATCTCTGTCATTCTTGAATATGCCGATTCTGCAATATTCAAACGAAATTCGTTCTGCCGTCCTGTTAGTGCACGGTGAAAAAGCCCATTCCTGTTATTTCAGCCGTGATGCTTTTGAAAACATGACAAAAGGTAGCAAATATACGGATAACAAGGAACTGCTGATTATCCCGGAAGCCGTCCATACGGATTTATATGATAAAACAGATATAATTCCGTTTGACAAATTAGAAGAATTTTTCAGGGAAAATCTGATTTAATTCAACTTATTGCGGGAGGTGGAGATACAGGACGGATTTTTAGTGGACCCGAAGGGATTCGCCGCCTGCTTCGCATGGCCTTTCCGGCCCTCTGCTCGCAGGCTTCTTCCTCGACTCGCAGGTTCGTCTTCGGACCGCTCGCTGCCAAGGCTCCACAGGAGCCTTGCCGTTAACGCTCGCGCCCTCACGGGTTCGAACCCCCTATTTCATATCAAAAAACCAAAAACAGGCCTTATGGCCTGCTTTCGGTTTTT
>CALXBQ010000063.1 GCA_944386595.1 uncultured Clostridia bacterium | reverse complement strand
TCAAATAGACGACAAAGTAGAAATTAAGCTGCATGAGATAGCAAGGACGCAATATCTGCAGGCAGCTTAATGATAGAGATTAATATTTACCTGATAATGATTTTACACACAAATTTGGACTTGACTTGGAAGAGATGATGAAGGGGAACTAAAGGAACAGAACATGCAGGCTGGAATGTATCGGTCGGTGAAATTTCACCGATTTTTTGGCTGGTTATCGTCAAAGCCTTGATTTCGCGGGTTCTTGCTATAACGCTTTTATCGCAAAACCAGCAAAATCTGCCGTTACGGCTATAACTATTACTGATACAGGCTGCCTTTCAGTCCCTTCGGTTATCGTAAAAAGGTGCATATCTGCGGTTTTAACTATAAAATCGTTATCGCCAAAATCTTAATATCGGTGTATCTTACGATAACCGGGCTTTCCCCGGCTTCTTATTACTACGCCCTATCTTCCGCTGTTTCGCGTGTTCACCTGTCGGTTTGACAAGGACGTGTTCTATTGCGGCGGTTTGACAAAGGCGCCTGAAATTCACAAAAAGGTCAAGGCGAAACTTGACAAATCCGCTCGTTTAATAAAGCAAGGTCATGCCCCGCGAAAAGTAGGAAAAGATGAGATGAAGGAGAAGGTGAAATATAAAAACTGACCATCGATTAACCCGATGGTCAGTTTTGGCTTTGAGGTAAATGTTTAAGATATAAGAGTTAAAATCCATCCTGAAGCGTAATATGCCATGAACTGGATGCCAGTATTTACGCCGAATATGTTGTGCAAAATACCTCCAAAGAATCCCACAGTTAATGCGATGCTGATTCCGACTATTCCGGCTTCATAGAATGCGAGCATACAGATGAGTCCTAGGAATGAACCTATAAGTGCTTCATGGCTGATAACCTTGAATATTATTTTTGTCCATGATTTAGCGTATTTGACGGATACAGTATATGCGATGGCTCCAGCACATACTAAACCGATACATCCAAATATCAGATACTCAGGAATTCCAAGTTCTGAATGGATGTTGTTAATAGGATCTGATGTGAATCTCGGCGGAGCATTAAATAAAGGTTGTGCCGGGCCTATTGCAACTGGACTGAGGGGAAGACCGAATGCAACAAGCGGTATCATCAGTTCGCCAATATATGTTGCGTTGGAGACGGCGGTTTTAACAGATAAAGTTGTCATGGTGTCATCGTAAACACCGTTTTTCTTTCCACCCAGAAGCTCTCCGAGCATAACAGTCATGCCGACAGGGGAGAAAGTGAATGTGCAAGCGCTGATAGCTGCACCGATTGTCGAACGGATAGTTTGCTTTTTAGTAAGTATCTTTGTTGGATTTGGAAATTTCTCGTCATCCTCATTGCCTTCTGCAATCCATACTTTGCTTTTAGAATCTCTAAGCTGTTTTTCCTTGATGCTTGGAATAAACACATTGAAAATTTCTGAAATCATTGGTCCAATTGTTATTCCCATGAAGATGGATACAGACAGGCTTGCACCAACAGCTTCGATTGCAATATGCTGGAGTCCCTGAATAAAGATAGCGAATGGGAACAGCGCAATCATCGCTCCGAAGCGAGCGGATGACATATATGCCAAAAGTAAAGCTGCAAATGTGAATATCATGCCCACATAAGGTTCGATTACTTCCCCCAGAGGTGAAAGAATTGTTGCGAATAAAATGGAAACGGGAAGAGCTACGATAGCTCCGAGGAAGGAGCTTGTCGCCATCTTACGAAGCGCAACGTGAGGTACACCCAGCTGTTTAGCCACGATACAGTTGCTCACCATAGGCACGGACATAGTGCTTCCGGGAAGAGCAGCCATAGCCGTAGGAACAATGTGCGTGATGTGCATTGATGCAGCAATAGCAATAAACCAACAGAATATCGCTTCCGGTGGGAAGCCCATTAGAACCAGAATGAGAGTAAGAGGCGCCATGGTGGCAGTCTCATCAGTTCCAGGAATGATACCTATTATCGAGAAAATCAGTCCTCCGAGGAGCCCCAGAAGAACACACTGAATTATCAGAGTCATAACTAATTCTCACCGCCTTTCGTGGATTTGTTATCTTTCAGGCCATCGATTTCAAGAAGAGTGTCGAGTCCATATTTTTCCATTTCTGCAATGCTTTGTTTGTCTGCATTTTTGCCGTTTTTCTTTTCATCTTCTAAAGTCAGACCGGCAGCTTCAAGAGCACCTTCAATATCGATATCGTCACCACTATCGACAATGTCACGCTTTGGTTTAAACAGTTTAGATGAAATAGCTCCACTTAAAATACATCCTGCTATACCAACCATGAGGGAATAGCCCTTGGCAAGGCCCGGTTCAATGTTTTCGTTTGATAGAAAGAATTTTGACGCTACAAGGTAAAATGCCATCGTCATTACTATACCGATAATTGAAGCGAGCGCTAGTTCTTTGAGGACAACACGATCGCCCCAAAGCTCGGCATACTTTTTCTTTTCCATGGTATCTCCTTCCAATCCGTATTTGGATATAATAGTAATTTCGATGCACCGTAAGAGATGCAAATACAAGGGTCTGTGTATATCTTACAGAGCAATTGATGTGCCAAATTTGCGTAAGTAAAAACAAACGCTGAAACTTCAACGTTTGTTTTATGTTAAAAGATTATATGTTATGCGAAAAAAGTAAAATCCGTGCCTGTTATGACACTATTTGGATTAAATGAAATGAAATATCGTGCAAAAAATGGCATTCGAGCCTGGAATGGCACAGCAGAATTAATGTTATTTATGTCTGGTATCTATGTTAAGCTCTGAAATCTTTCTGTAAAAGGTTCTTCGGCTTATGTTAAGGTGCGACATGACTTTTTCCTTGTCTCCGTCATATTTTTTTAATGCAGAAATCAGCGCTGCCTTTTCGGCAGCTTCGCCGGCTTCCTTAAGGGTGCACTTGTCGAGAAGTCCGTTGAATAGGATATCCATTTCGGTCGTTGAAGAAATGCCGCTGCTGCCAGCATTATCCGTGTGCATCTCAGAACTGGCGGAAATAGAAGTTATGTCAGTTTTAATGTTGAGAACGTTTTTGTCAAGAAGCCCGTTCTGACTCATGATAACGCCGTATTCGATACAATTTTTAAGTTCTCGGATATTTCCCGGCCAATCATACGAATCGAGAATGGAAGAGATGTCCTGAGCGAATGCAATCTCTTTACCGTATTGCTCGTTATATTTATTCAGAAAATGTGCAGAGAGAACCGCCAGATCCTCACGCCGATCTCTTAGTGGTGGAACGATAAGTTCCACAGTGTTTATTCTATAATAGAGATCGCGTCTGAACTCGCGTCTGTCCATCATCTCCTCTAGAGGCTGATTAGTAGCCGTGATAATTCTTACGTCGACATATATGTTGTGATCTGTTCCGATTTTCTCAATCTGTTTTTCCTGAATGGCACGCAAAAGCTTTGTCTGCATTGCATATGGCATATCACCGATCTCATCAAGGAAAAGGGTTCCGCCGTTTGCCATTTCGAACTTTCCGGCACGACCTCCTTTTTTAGCCCCGGTGAAGGAGCCCTCTTCATAGCCGAACAGCTCACTTTCTATCAGATTTTCCGGTATAGCAGCACAATTAACGGTTATTAATGGTTTGTCTTTTCTCTGACTTCTAGAATGGATAAACTTAGCAACAAGCTCTTTCCCTACACCGTTTTCGCCTCTTATCATAACGGGAGCATCAGTTCTTGCGGCAATATCTGCTTTCTGCATAACATTCAAAAACTCCGGAGTCTTACCTATAATTTCCTGACTTGCCAGCTGCTCGAAAGTCTCCATACGGTTCTGCATTTCGGAAACAATGTTATTTGCCTGCTCTATTCTTTTATTAAGCTTAACCATTTCCGTGCTATCCTTAAACACAGAAACAGCACCCAGAAATTCGTTTCCGTCAAAGATAGGCGTTATTTCTCCGGATACGTATTTATTGATTGTTTTAATATACGTATGGTTCATGGTATAAGGCTTATGTGTATTGAGGGCTTTTAGCAGCGTTGCCCCTGGTTCTACATCCCGAAGATTTCTGCCGATGATTTTTTTTCGCGGGACGCCAAGCAATTGTGAATATGATTCGTTTACAAAAAAGATTATACCGTCGCGGTCGATAGCAATTACGCCATCAATGAGCGAGTCCAGCGTCCTTCCCAAAAATCGGGTATCGTCGAAGTTGTCGAAGTACTCGATGACATTCCCCTTTAGTTCATTATCAGATATATTAATGATATTTGTTATTTTCATATGTGTTGCACCTCTCTGAAGACAGTATATCATATATCAGAAACCAGAACCACAGCAAGAAAAGCTCCGAAGGATACACCCCGGAGCCGAAAAAGTGATGATTAATATCCGCTCATGGACTTAAGTGAGCTTGTCAAAGATGATAGTTCTCTTCCAAGAATCTTTTCCATTTCTCGTCCAAAAGAGAAAAGTATTTCAATGTCGATACCGGTTTCAATGCCCATATCGTTCACCATAGATACAAAGTCCTCTGTGCATACGAGACCGGTTCTTCTTGAGTCGAAATAATATTCGCCGCTACCTTTTACGGGTACTCTATCAACGATATTAGCAACCTGACCGCCGATTCCGCCTACGGAAACATCGAAAACTTTAATACCTGTCTGCATAGCGGCCAAATATCCTGCTATGCCCATACCTCTGATATCGTGGATATGGAAGGAGTGTTTTTCGACATCCGGATGTCTTGCGAGGATTTCATCAAAGTATTCTGATATCATTTTCGGGTTGGCTTTTCCGTCAGGATCGGAGTGTTCCACCTCGTCAAACCCAATGTCAAAGCATCGGTCTACGAACTCATAAGCTCTTTCTATAGGTACGGCTCCCTGAATGGGGCATCCGAATATTGTTCCTATGTTTGCTACTACTTTCTTTACTCCTGCATTGTGCAGTACTTTGACGCTTTCTTCTGCTTCTGCAAAAAGTTCATCATGGGTTTTACGCATGTTTTTCTTTGCATAGGCCTCGCTTGTTGCAATCTGTCCTGTGAGTACGCGGTCTATCTTTGCACCTTTTGCAATAAGATCCACGGCTCTTTCCACAGCTTTTTTATTTAAAGCAAGCACTGTGTATTCGACGTCTTCTTCTTTTGGCAGCTCCATCAGAAGCTCGTCAATATCCTTAAACTGCGGCACATATGCAACATGGCTCAATGAGCCGACTTCGATGCGTTTAAACCCGGCCTTGATAAGTTTTTTTGCCATATAGAGCTTGCTGGCGAGAGGAATGAATATTTCCTCATGCTGAAGCCCGTCACGCATAGTGACATCTATAACATCTATTTTTTTAGGTAAATTCATTTCACTTGACCTCGATTTATTATTTCTCGTATTCCTTAAGAAGCTCCTGTGCGTATTCGAGTCTTACGTTCTTTTCAGCTACCATTTTTTTCACGATTGCTTCCAGAACTTCGCCCTTTGCTCCCGCTACAGTTGCAAGGTTACGAGCATGAAGAGACATATGTCCTCTCTGGATTCCCTCTGTTGCGAGAGCTTTAATAGCTGCGAGATTCTGTGCAAGACCAACCGCTGCGATGATCTCTCCAAGTTCGGAAGCACTCTGTACGCCGAGCATCTTAACTGCGACTTTTGCAGTAGGATGAATCTTGGTGGCGCCGCCAACCAGGCCTACGGCCATCGGGAGTTCGATAGTTCCAACCAAATCTCCATCCTGATTTTTTTCCCAGGTGGTGAGGGAAGTGTATCTGCCATTCCTTGCTGCATATGAATGTGCTCCAGATTCGATAGCACGGGTGTCATTGCCGGTAGCAACTACAATAGGAACGATACCATTCATGATACCCTTGTTATGAGTGGCCGCACGGTAAGGATCTGCAGCTGCGAAGTGATATGCTGTGATGATTTTATCAATAACGTCATCGCCACCAAGGCTCTCTGCATCGATAACCACTCTTGCCCGTGCAAGTCTGTGAACTGCGAAATTGGATAAGATTCTAAGATATGCCTTTCCGCCGGTAATTTCCTCGAGGAAAGGTGATACTGCTTCAGCCATTGTGTTTACGGCATTTGCACCCATAGCATCGAGAGTGTCGACTTTGAGATGAACAATAGTCATCTTTCCTTCTTCAGTGTCTATTACTCTAACATCGAGATCTTTCATTCCGCCACCGAACTTTACGAGAACAGGGTCTTTAGCATTACAGATCTCCATAATTTTTTCTTTGTTTTCCAGAATTCTGATTCTTGCATAGTTAGGATCGGGGATATCGATGAGCTGAACCTGAGCTATCATAGTAGAACCGGTACTGCTGGTTGTGAAGCCCCCGCGCTTTCTGGCCATTTTAGCGGCATTACTTGCAGCAGCCACAACGGATGGTTCTTCTGTAACCATAGGAATCAGAACGTCTTTTTTGTTGATACAGAAGTTAAGAGCTACACCCATCGGAAGCGAAAATCTTCCGATTACATTCTCAATCATGTTATCGGCTTTTTCGATGTCAAGGGAATCGGCATCGGCGATGGTTGCTTTTTCCTCTTCGGTAAGTCCTGCAAATTCTGCTACTTCGTTAAGTCTTTCAGCTGGAGAAAGCTTATAAAATCCGGAATAGTTACTAGTTTTCATTTCTTTTCCTTTCTAGAATAAATCTCGTTTGGATAATGTAGTGATATTGTATGACCCTTGATGCCGAAGTAACAAGCAAATGGTGTGCCATAAAATATAAGACAGAAAAAAGTCGTTTTATCCGTTGAATTTTCAATATGTATAAAGAAAAACGTTGACTATATGGGGACATGTCTAATTCCATAGCACCGTGTCGAATTTGGCATTAGTGCCAAAAATAACAATACTGTCGAGGCTGAAGTGCGAAATATGGCACGAAGTTTACTTTTAGGCACAGATAAAAGCAAATGATAAAAGAGCCCCCCACTGAGTCATGAAAAGAGCTCTCTTGCTACAATACAATTTAATTGTGTCGACGTTCATTACAGCATCTTCTTTAAAAACTGCCCCGTGTACGACTTTTCGCAGGCGGCTATATCCTCCGGGGTGCCGGTTGCGATGACAGTGCCGCCTTTGTCGCCGCCCTCAGGCCCCAGGTCGATGATGTAGTCGGCGCATTTTATGACGTCAAGGTTATGCTCTATGACTACTACGGTGTTTCCCGCGTCGGTGAGCTTCTGGAGAACTGCGATGAGCTTGTCCACGTCGGCAAAGTGAAGGCCGGTGGTAGGCTCGTCGAGAATATAGAGAGTTCTGCCGGTGCTTCGTTTGGACAGCTCGGTGGCAAGCTTTACACGCTGTGCCTCGCCGCCGGAAAGCTGAGTGGACGGCTGCCCCAGTTTGATATAGTCAAGGCCTACCTCGTTCAGGGTATCCAGCTGGCGCTTTATGGACGGCAGGTTGCCGAAAAAGTCAAGCGCCTCGGCAACGCTCATATCCAGAACGTCGAAAATGCTCTTGCCTTTGTACTTTACCTCCAGGGTTTCCCTGTTATACCTTTTGCCCTTGCACACCTCGCAGGGAACGTATACGTCAGGCAGGAAGTGCATCTCTATCTTTATTATTCCGTCGCCTTTGCAGGCTTCACAGCGTCCGCCCTTTACATTGAAGCTGAAGCGGCCCTTTTCAAAACCGCGTATCTTCGATTCGGGAAGAGATGCGAACAGATCTCTGATGTGGGTGAACATGCCGGTGTAGGTGGCCGGGTTCGACCTCGGAGTTCTGCCGATAGGGGACTGGTCTATATCTATGACCTTGTCGATATTTTCAAGACCGAGGATTTCGTCGTGGTCGCCTGCGTCCTCCTGGAGCCTGTTTATGACCCGGGCGGAGCCTTTGTAGAGAATCTCGTTGATGAGGCTGCTTTTGCCGGAGCCGGAAACTCCCGTGACGCACACAAATTTGCCCAAAGGAATGTCCACATCGATGTTCTTCAGGTTGTTTTCGCGGGCTCCTTTGACGGTAATAAACTGTCCGTTGCCTGCACGGCGGACCTTCGGTACTTCAATCTTTCTGGCCCCTGAAAGGTACTGGCCCGTTATGGAGCGGGGCTCCGCCTTGATGTCGTCGACGGTGCCCTGAGCCACCAGCTCGCCGCCGTATATTCCCGCAGCGGGACCGATATCGATTATGTGGTCTGCGGCGTACATGGTGTCTTCGTCGTGCTCCACCACCAGAAGGGTGTTGCCCAGGTCGGTAAGGTGACGCAGAGTGTCTAAAAGCTTCTCGTTGTCTCTCTGGTGTAGGCCGATGCTGGGCTCGTCCAAAATATAGAGAACCCCCATGAGACCGGAGCCTATCTGGGACGCCAGCCTGATACGCTGGGATTCGCCTCCGGAAAGGGAGCCTGCGGACCTTGACAGAGTCAGGTAGTCCAGGCCCACGTTGATGAGAAATCCCAGACGCTCCTTTATCTCTTTAATAATCTGCGCTCCGATGAGCTGTTCTTTCTCGCTGAGCTTCAAAGAGTCCATGAAGCCGTAGCAGTCCCTTATGGACATTTCCGAAATTTCGGCGATGTTCTTTCCGCCCACGGTCACGGCGAGAACCTCCGGCTTCAGCCTGAGTCCGTGACAGTCCGGGCAGATTTTGGTCGACATATAGCCCTGAATCTTTTCTTTCATAAATTCTGAGCTGGTCTCCCGGTAGCGGCGCTCCAGATTGTTTATCATGCCCTCGAAGGTATGGTCCATGTGGGTGACTCTGCCCGTGGACCTGCTCTTGTAATCGTATTTAAGATGCCGGTTTCCGGTGCCGTACAGTATGTCATGCTGCAGCTTTTCCGGAAGGTCTTTAAACGGCAGCGAAAGGTCGGCGCCGTATTCCTTTGCCAGAACCTCTATTATCTGACGGTAGTATCCGGTGTACTCCATGGACGCAAAAATAGTTCCCAGAGCGCCGTCGAGTACGCTAAGATCGGTTTTTACAATCTTATCCGGCTCTATTTTCTGTGTGAATCCGAGGCCGTTACACGTCGGGCATGCGCCGAAGGGGCTGTTGAAGGAGAACATTCTCGGTTCCAGCTCTTCTATGCTGATGCCGTGCTCGGGGCAGGCCAGCTTAGTGGAAAAGACTTTTTCGGCATTTGGCTGCTCGCCGCCCATAAACTGCACCGCAACGAGGCCGTCTCCCTGCTTCATGGCAAGCTCCACGGCTTCGGAAATGCGGCCTTCCTGACCGGTTTTTACCACAATCCTGTCCACCACAATTTCTATAGTGTGCTTGAACTTTTTGTCAAGCTTGATTTCGTCTTCATTGACAAGCTTTATCTCCCCGTCGACTCTGACTCTGGTAAATCCATCCTTCCTGATTCTCTCGAGGATTTTCTCGTGTTCGCCCTTTCTCTGGCGGACGACGGGAGCCATGACCATCAGCTTCGTCCCTTCGGGGTATTCCATTATGGTGTCCACCATCTGATCCACGGACTGGCTCGTTATGGGTCTGCCGCAGACAGGGCAGTGAGGGTGGCCTATTCTGGCAAACAGAAGCCTGAGGTAGTCATGGATTTCCGTAACCGTGCCCACGGTGGAACGCGGATTTTTACTGGTGGTCTTCTGGTCTATGGATATGGCGGGAGAAAGGCCGTCGATGGACTCCACGTCGGGCTTGTCCATCTGCCCAAGGAACTGGCGGGCGTAGGATGAAAGACTCTCCACGTACCTTCGCTGGCCTTCCGCGTATATGGTATCAAAAGCGAGGGAAGACTTGCCGCTTCCCGAAAGTCCCGTGAGAACCACCAGTTTATCTCTGGGAATCCTCACGTCTATGTGTTTAAGGTTGTTTTCGTTGGCTCCTTTTATGACTATTTCACCGGGCATTGAATTACCTCTTTCTGATAAAATATTTAATCCGGCAGGTTTCACCGTACCGGTACCGCGTCGGTACTGCGCCGGTACTACATGCGAACCTTGTATTCGAATATCTGATCTCTAAGCTGAGCGGCCCGCTCGAACTGCAGAGCTTCGGCCGCCTGACGCATTTCCTTTTCAAGCTCCGCCACGTAGTCCTTAAGCTCCTTCTGCGTCATCTCAACAGGTTTCTTGCCCTTGTGAGACTCCTCCGCAGGCTTTGTCGCCTCGATGACCTGACGGACGGATTTCTTTACGCTTTCAGGAGTTATGCCGTTCTCCTCGTTATATTTCGACTGGATGGCGCGACGGCGTTCGGTCTCGTCGATGGCTGCTTTCATGGCTTTGCTTATGTGGTCGGCGTACATGATAACCCTGCCGTCCACGTTTCTTGCGGCGCGGCCAATGGTCTGAATCAGGGACGTTTCCGTTCTCAGGAAGCCCTCTTTGTCGGCGTCCAGTATGGCGACGAGGGAAACCTCCGGAATGTCGAGACCTTCTCTGAGAAGATTTATACCCACCAGAACATCGAATTCACCAAGGCGCAGGTCTCTTATTATTTCAAGCCGCTCAAGGGTGTCCACCTCGGAGTGAAGGTAGCGAACGCGTATGCCTGCCTTTGCGAGGAAGTCCGTGAGATTTTCCGCCATCTTCTTCGTCAGTGTGGTGACAAAGACCCGCTCTCCCCTTTCCACGGTCTTATTTATCTCGCCTATAAGGTCGTCTATCTGGCCTTCCGTCTTCCTCACTGAAATAGGCGGGTCGAGAAGCCCCGTAGGTCTGATGACCTGCTCCGCCGTAATGCCGCCTGACTGCTCTCTTTCGTATTCTGCAGGGGTGGCGCTGACGAACATTATCTGATTCACCAGGCTGTCGAATTCCTCAAACTTCAGCGGCCTGTTATCGAGGGCCGACGGCAGCCTGAAGCCGTAGTCCACGAGAGACTGCTTTCTGGAACGGTCCCCCGCGTACATGGCTCTCAGCTGAGGCAGCATGACGTGGGACTCGTCTATCATTATTATGAAATCCTTCGGGAAGTAGTCTATGAGGGTGTACGGCCTCGTTCCCGGCGGAAGTCCGTTTATGTGTCTCGAATAGTTTTCTATGCCTTTGCAGACGCCGATTTCTCTGAGCATCTCCATGTCGTATCTGGTGCGCTGCTCGATTCTCTGGGCTTCGAGGAGCTTGCCCCTGTCCTTGAACCACTGAATCCTCTCCTCCAGCTCTTCCTCTATGGTGACGAGGGCTCTTTCCATGTTTTCCTTCGATGTGACGTAGTGGGACGCCGGGTAGACGGCCACGTGGTTTCTGAGGCCGGTGATTTCACCCGTCAAAGGGTTCATTTCCTTTATAGATTCCACCTCGTCGCCAAAGAGTTCAACTCTGACGGCGTGGTCTGATCCCGCCGGGAAAATGTCTATAACGTCACCCCGCACCCTGAACGTGCCACGCTCAAAGGCCATGTCGTTTCGCGTGTACTGTATGTCTACGAGACGGCGGAGTATGTCCTTTCTGGATTTTTCCATTCCGGGTCTCAGGGACAAAACCTGCTGCTCGTAGTCGACCGGGCTTCCCAGTCCGTATATGCACGAAACCGAAGCCACGATAACCACGTCCCGCCTCTCGGAAAGGGCAGCCGTAGCCGAGTGGCGAAGCTTCTCTATTTCATCGTTTATCTGAGAATCCTTCTCTATATATGTGTCGGTAGAAGGCACGTATGCCTCCGGCTGGTAGTAGTCGTAGTAGGAGACAAAATACTCCACTGCGTTCTCGGGGAAGAACTCCTTGAACTCGCCGTGAAGCTGGGCCGCCAGTGTCTTGTTGTGGGAAATGACCAGCGTGGGTCTTTGCACCCGCTCGATGATGTTGGCCATGGTGAAGGTCTTGCCGGAGCCGGTGACGCCCATGAGTGTCTGCGCCCGCTTGCCTTGCAAAATCCCGT
>CALXBQ010000062.1 GCA_944386595.1 uncultured Clostridia bacterium | reverse complement strand
AAAGGCTTTTATGATTTAGCTGATGCATACCAGCAAATGCACGTCAACTATTGAAACCGCCGTATACGAGAACCGTACGTACGGTGGTGTGAGAGGACGGCGGTTAGTCACCGCCTCCTACTCGATCAAATTTCGCTATTTCAGCGTTTCACGCTTTGGCGTTTCGATTAAGTTTAGCCGAAGTATCTCTTCAGAAGGCCTTCGAAAGCCTTGCCGTGTCTTGCTTCGTCTCTTGCCATTTCATGAACGGTGTCGTGGATAGCGTCGAGGTTAGCTGCCTTTGCTCTCTTTGCAAGGTCGAACTTGCCTGCGGTAGCGCCGTTTTCAGCGTCGATTCTCATCTCGAGATTCTTCTTGGTGCTGTCGGTTACCACTTCGCCGAGGAGCTCTGCAAACTTGGCGGCATGCTCAGCTTCTTCGTAAGCAGCCTTTTCCCAGTAAAGTCCGATTTCAGGATAGCCTTCTCTGTGAGCAACTCTTGCCATTGCAAGGTACATACCTACCTCGGTGCACTCGCCTTCGAAGTTGGCTCTGAGGTCAGCCATGATATCCTCGCTTGCGCCCTGAGCAACGCCTACAACGTGCTCTGCAGCCCATTCTCTTTCGCCTTCCTGCGCCTTGAACTTCTCGGCAGGAGCCTTACATACAGGACATGCTTCAGGCGGCTGATCTCCTTCGTGTACGTATCCGCAAACCGTGCAAACCCATTTCATAATAATTACCTCCTTTAATTAAAAAACGACTATCGATTTCAATGATTACGGGCGGGCGAAAATTCACCCGCTACAGATAATATACCACATAAAAGCCCCGGGAAACAGCCGGAATTATTCTTCAACCAAAATTCCTTTTTCTCTTAAGGCGGCGCATATAAGGTTGAAGATCTCCTCGTCCGGGCAGCCGATTTTGTGAAAGTGAAGGCCTCCTGAAAGGACGCTCAAAGGCCTGTCGGCATCGCTCACCTTTTCCATAAAGAGCTTAACCTCATACCTTGAGGAAATCCCCAGGCGTCCCGTCAGCTGGCCGTATATCCCGTGATCCACGCTGACGTCGATGACGGTGCCGCCGAAGTCCACAATGGTGTTAAGCTCCTCCTCCAGCCTGTCGCAGCCGTGTCTGCAGGCGATGACGGCGGTGAAGGGAAAGGCTTTTTTCTCCGCGCCCAGAAGGTATCCCCGGGCCGTCGCCTCTATTTCATGTCCGGCGGCTCTGAGGACTCCTATGTCTCCTACTATGATCTGCCTGCTTACGTCAAAGCGCGCCGCCAGTTTTGAGGCGCTGACGGGAATGGCGCTTTCTGCAAGCAGGGACAAAATCTGCTCTCTCCGTTCTTTCGTATCCATAATTCCCTCCGTTTGTGTTAGAAGGGATTATATCACAGGACATAAGGATTGACAATAATATTGACATATGTCAAGACATATGATAATATACAGTGCGTCTGATTAAGAAAACGGAGGAAGAGAGTATGGATACACAGCTTGAAACGGGGAGAGGCTTTAAGGCTTTTCTCGCCCGTAAGGACATAGAGTTTTCGGCAAAGCGATACCTTCAGGACGCGCTTTCTGCAATGGCCCTGGGGCTTTTTGCGTCGCTGCTCACGGGGCTCATAATCAAGACTATTGGCGAGCAGGCGGTGGGATTTCTTGGAGATAGTACGGTTACGGATTTTCTCATAACCACGGGACAGAAGGCCATGGATTACATGGGGGCCGCCGTGGGAGTCGCGGTAGCATGGGGGCTGAAGTCGCCGCCTCTCGTAATGTTTACCAGCGCGGTAACGGGAATGCTGGGAGCGGATCTGGGAGGACCGGGAGGAGCCTTTATCGCCGTTGCCATCGGAGCCGAGCTTGGTAAGGCCGTTTCCAAGGAAACGAAAATAGACATAATCGTTACGCCTATTACCACAATGGCGGCAGGCGGGGCCGCAGCGGCTCTTGCGGGACCTGCCATAGGAAAGCTGATGACGGGACTGGGAAGCGTAATAATGACGGCTACGGAGTGGCAGCCTTTCGCGTTCGGAATAGTTATCTCCGTAATCGTGGGGCTTGTTCTCACGGCGCCTATATCAAGCGCGGCCCTGTGCATAATGCTAGATCTTTCGGGCCTTGCTGCGGGAGCGGCGACGGCAGGGTGCTGTGCCCAGATGATAGGCTTTGCGGTGACCAGCTATAAGGATAACGGCCTGGGCGGTTCGTTTGCCATAGGGATAGGAACCTCCATGCTTCAGATTTCCAATATATTTAAGAATTTCTGGATTCTCCTTCCGCCGACCCTTGCGGCTGCGGTGACGGGACCTGTCGCCACAGTGGTTCTCGGCATGACTAACAACGCCATGGGCGCCGGAATGGGAACGTCCGGACTCGTGGGGCAGATAGGAACATTTACGGATATGGGATTTTCCGTAGATGTGGCTGTAAAGGTTGCCGTAATCCAGTTCCTGCTTCCTGCGGCCTTATCCCTGGTATTCGACAAAATCTTAAGAAGGGCGGGAAAGATAAAGGACGGCGACTACAGACTTGAAATGTAGGATTAAAATGTAGTATAATACTTAAGTGCTGCGGTGATTGGTATACAGTCACCGTTTTTTGAGATATAGGGGAAAGTATGACTGCAAAAAAGAAGAAGGCGGCGCTGATTGCGGCGCTGCTTGCAGTGGTGATGGTCGCGAGCGGCTGCACCACATTTGATAATTTTAAGAATGCGTTCTTTGTCGATAAGGATTCCACGGACACGATAGTAATAGGCGTGCTGGAGCCTCAGTCGGGAGAGTACGGCGAAAAGGGAAAAGCGGAAATCGAAGGAATAGAGCTTGCCCACGATATAAAGGGCGAAATCGGCGGCAAGGAGATAGAGCTTATCTACGGCGACACCCAGAGCAGCGTTTACGTTACGGAAAGCGTCGTCAACGATATGGTGAGCAAGAATCCTGACGTGGTTCTCGGAGCATACGGAGATGCGACCACTTTGACGGCCAGCACGATTCTGGAGGAAGAGCTCATACCGGCCATAACCATTTCGGCCACCAACCCGCTGATAACCCAGAACAGCGACTATTATTTCAGAATGAGCTTTACGGACTCCCTGCAGGGAGACGCGGTGGCCCAGTACATGAAAGACGGACTGGGTCAGAGCAAGGCCGTTTTAATGAGAGTTGACGGAGACGAGATATACAACGAGATAATACGTCAGTTCAGGGAGACCTTCAGAACCCTTTCCGGAGATGAAAACAGCGTTATCACGGTCAGCGCCGAAAGAGACAGGAAAAACTACGACGAGTACCTGGAGAAGATAAAGGACAGCGGAGTGAAAGCGGTGTTTGCGCCTATGTCGGTGACCGATGCGGAAAAGATGTTTCAGAGCGCCGAAAAGCTGGGTATGAACGATGTGGAGTTTATCGGGCCTCTTTCCTGGCATGGAGACGATCTGAAAAAGCTCCACGAGAAATTTCCGGACCTTGTGATAAGCGCCGTGACCGACTACAGCGAAACGGCGACGGCATCGCCGGAGCAGGAGGAATTCGTAAAGGCGTACAGGGAGAAATACGGAAAGGATCCCACCGAGGAGGCGGCAAGAGCTTACGATGCGTACATGATAGCGGTAGAGGCTCTTGAGAGAAGCGGCGGCGTTTCCGGGGAATATCTGAGAGACGAAATTGCCGCAACCAACGGTTATCCGGGAGTTTCCGGCACGGTTACCTTCAACGAGAGAGGAGAAGCGTCAAAGCCTGTAAGCATAGATAAGTACCAGCTGGGGCAGCTTATGACTGTGTTTAAATCCGGTACGGTGGCGGGAGAAATAGTAGAGGATCCCGTAGCGGCAACGGTAGAAGATGCGGCGTCGGAGGAAGAGGAAGCTCAGGCCGGTTCCGAGGCTGCGGGAGATACCGAAGAGCAGGCCGGTGCCGATACCCCGGAAGACGGGGAAAAATAGTTACGAATATTACGGCTTTTAAAGAGCCGGGATAAAATAATTTTTCATTTAAAAGGAGAAACGAACCATGGAACAGAAGATAAGAGAAGCCCTTGATCAGATCAGACCTATACTTCAGAGAGACGGAGGAGACCTTGAATTCGTCGAGCTGACAGAGGATAACGTAGTGAAGGTAAGACTTCAGGGACACTGCGCAGGCTGCCCGGGCGCGACAATGACCTTAAAGGCGGTTATCGAAAAGATTCTTAAGGAGAACTTCCCTGAGGTTAAGGCGGTAGAGGCTGTTCAGTAATGGAATACAGAGATTTAATTGAGAAGAATTTTGACTCTGAGGTGGAGGCGCTTCAGAGAATAGTAGCCCTTAAGAGCGTAGGCGAGCCGGAGGTTACGGCGGAAGGCGAGATATATCCTTTTGGCGAAGGCGTTCAGAAATGCTTTGAGGAAACCCTGAAGCTGGGCGAAGAACTGGGATTTAAGACATATAATGCCGATAACTACGGCGGACATATAGAATTCGGAGAAGGGGACGAGGTTCTTGGAATACTGGGACATCTTGACGTGGTTCCCGAGGGAACGGGCTGGAGCTTTGACCCGTACAGCGCGGCGGTTTCTGACGGATATATCTACGGAAGGGGAACCCAGGACGACAAAGGTCCCGTAATAGCGGCCCTCTACGCCATGAAGGCATTAAAAGATGCAGGCTTTGAGCCGGAGAGAAAGGTAAGACTCATATTAGGCCTCGACGAGGAGACGGCCTGGAAGGGCATGTACTATTACCTTGACAAAGCCGGCGCTCCCGACCTGGGATTCACACCTGATGCTGATTTTCCGGGGCTTAACGGCGAAAAGGGCATAATGAGCTTTACTCTGGTCAAGAAGTTTGCCGAAAAGAAGCTTAAGGGTCTTTCTCTCAGAAGTCTTTCGGGAGGAAGCGCCTCCAACATGGTGGCGGAAGGCGCAAGAGCCGTGGTCATGGCAGACGACGAAAAGGTATACGATGAAATAAAGGCTCTGGCGGAAGCCTACAGAGGCGAGACGGACAGAACGTTGACCGTAAGGAGAATGGGAAAGAGCCTTGAGATAACGGCGAAGGGAATATCGGCCCACGGGGCTACTCCGGACGCCGGCCTTAACGCCATCTCCATAATGATGGATTTCCTGGGAAGGCTTAACTTTGCCGACGAGGACATAAACGACTACGTCGCCTTCTATAACGATTACATAGGATTTGACGTACACGGAGAAAGGTTCGGCTGTCCTTTTGAGGACGACAAGTCGGGTAAGCTCACTTTGAACGTGGGCGTTGCGGATTTTGACAGAAAATCCATGAGTCTTACAATAAACGTTAGATATCCGGTGACCTGTACCGCGGAGCAGGTTTACGAAGGCTTCAATCACCTGGTCGAGAAGTACGACATGGGAATCGTCAAGGAAAAGGAGCAGGCGCCGATCTACATGGAGCCTGACAGTCCTATGATAACGACGCTGAGAGAAATCTACGCGGAGAATTCGGGAGATTACGAAAGCAGACCGAGGGTTATAGGCGGCGGAACATACGCGAGATGCGCCGAAAATATTATCGCTTTCGGAGCGCTGTTCCCGGGAGACGAGGACAGAATGCACCAAAAGGACGAGAGGCTGTCCCTGGACAGACTGAAGGACGCGACAAAGATTTACGCGGACGTCATAGCAAGACTGGGGAAAAAGGACTTCCCGGTTCCGGGAAGGGAGTAGGCAGTCATGAGAAACAATTCAACGGTCAGACTTGCAAAGCTCGCCATGATGGCGGCAATTTCCTGCGTTCTCGTGCTGCTCATAAGAATACCGTTCACGCCGCTGCCGTTTCTGGTTTACGATCCGGCGGACATTCCTATTTACATAACCACCTTTGCAATGGGGCCGGGCGCCGGAGTGATACTTACGCTGGTGGTGAGCTTTATTCAGGCTTTCGTCCTCGGCGGAGACGGAGTATACGGATTTCTCATGCACGTTCTGGCGACGGCGGTGTTTGCCGTGGTTGCAGGCTTCATGTACAAGCATAAAAAGACAAAGAAGGAAGCTGTTATAGCCCTCCTTTCCGGTCTTGTGGTGATGGTCGCCGTAATGTGCGTGGCCAACATATTCATAACGCCTATGTTTATGGGAACGCCGAGGGAGGCCGTCATAGAGCTTCTGCCTCTCATAGCTCTGTTCAACGTGCTTAAGGGAGGCATAAACGGAATCGTGACCTTCATCGTGTACAAGCGCATTTCCGGCTTCCTGCACAGGGGAATTTAAATGATCGAAAAGGTTATAAGAAGCGAGGAGGACTGCCGCCGGTTCGGGCTCTGTCTTGCGGAAAGACTGAAGCCCGGAGACGTGGTGGCTCTCATCGGAGATCTGGGAGTGGGAAAGACCACTCTGACAAAATATATAGCTCAGGGGCTTGGCATCAGTGAAATGATAACAAGCCCTACTTTTACTGTTGTCTGCGAATACCGTTCGGGCAGGCCGCCTCTCTACCATATGGACGTGTACCGCCTGGAAAACGCCGGGGACATATTTGAAAGCGGCATAGAGGAGTACATGGACGGAGAGGGCGTGTGCATAATCGAATGGGCCGACATGGTGGCGGAAATCCTGCCTGACGATACAATCTGCGTATTTATGGAATACGGCGAAAAGGAAGGGGAAAGAATTTACAGATGTGCATTTTAAGCTTTGAAACTACCGGACAGCTGGGCTCTGCGGCTCTCGTGACAAAGGGCGGCAGTGTGAAACAGCTCTTCACATCGGGAAGAATGGACCACCTGAAAGAGCTTATGCCTATGGCAAAGAAGCTTCTCGATGAAGAGGGAATCTCTCCCGCAGGCCTTGACGCGGTAGCCGTCTCAAAAGGCCCGGGAAGCTTTACGGGAATAAGAATAGGAGTAACCTCGGCAAGGGCTTTCGCTCAGGCCGCCGGAAAAAAGTGCATAGCCGTATCTTCTCTCGACATTTTCAGGCAGAAGGCTTCTGCCGAAAGGAAACCGGCGGTGATCTTCAACGCAAGAAGAGGTCAGGTGTACGGAGCAGTATTTGATAACGACGGAAGCGACATACTGGCGCCGGGATCCTATATGCTCACCGACGTCCTCGAGGCCGTAAAAGGCTTTGACGACGCGGTGTTCTTCGGCGACGGAATTGACGCATACAAAGCGGAGCTTGAGGGATATGCCGCAGCAGATGTTTCCGAAAGGTACCAGACTGCGGAGATGGTTGCAATAGAGGCGCTGCGCCTTTTGGCGGAGGGAAAAGCGCTGGAATACGGGGACGTTATGCCCGACTATATGAGAAGAGCCGAGGCCGAGGTGAAGCTGGAGGACGGAAGCCTTCAGAAGATGAGAGAGGCAAAGCTCGCGAAGTTCAGACTGAGGTAGCCATGAGGACGAGATTTGCTGAGGAAAAAGACCTTCCCGCTATGGCGGAAATAGAGAGAAGGTGCTTTCACACGCCCTGGTCCGAGGAGTCGCTGAGAGATGACCTTACGGGAAATCCTCTTTCGGTATACATGGTGCTCGAAGCTGAAAGCGGCGACGTCGCAGGGTACATGAGCCTGTGGAGGATTCTCGACGAGGGGCATATTAACAACGTGGCGGTGCTTCCCGAATACAGAAGACGGGGCGGCGCGTCGGAGATGCTGGAGTTTATGCTGGAGTATTCGGAGAAGAACGGAATTTCAAGCCACACACTGGAGGTCAGGGTTTCCAACGAGGGAGCCATAGGACTTTACGGTAAATTCGGCTTCAGGGAGGCCGGAGTGAGAAAGGGATATTACGAGGACGACGGAGAAGACGCGCTCATTATGTGGAGGAACCATGAAGGATAACAGATTTATTACACTTGCAATTGAATCAAGCTGTGACGAGACGGCGGCCGCAGTTCTTTCGGGAGGCAGAGACGTTCTCTCCGATGTGGTTTCGTCACAGATAGAAATACACGAAAAGTACGGCGGAGTAGTTCCTGAGATAGCCTCAAGGCACCACCTTACCGCCGTCAACTCCGTAATTGACGAGGCTCTTAACAAAGCCGGCGTGACCCTTGACGACATTGATCTGGTGGGAGTAACCTGCGGGCCGGGGCTTGTGGGTTCCCTGGTCATAGGAATTGCCGCGGCAAAGGCCATAGCTATGGCGAAGGACATACCCCTTGTGGGGGTCAATCATATGTACGGCCACGTAAGTTCCAACTTCATACAGTATAAGGAGCTGGAACCGCCGTTTTTAAGTCTCATAGTTTCGGGGGGGTATACCAGTGTCGTCCATATGGAAAGCTACACATCGTGAAGAGACTCAGGCCCCACGAGAGAAGACGCGCGAGGTGAGGCGTAAGGCAAAACGGGCAGAG
>CALXBQ010000061.1 GCA_944386595.1 uncultured Clostridia bacterium | reverse complement strand
GTCAAATAGATGAAAGAATAGAAATTAAGCTGCATGAGATAGCAAGGACGCAATATCTGCAGGCAGCTTAATGATAGAGATTAATATTTACCTGATAATGATTTTACACACAAATTTGGACTTGACTCGGTTTTTCGACTTCAAAGCCTGAAAACGGCTTTTAGGTCGAACTTTTTTACTGTTTTCAGCGGGTTGATGGCCAAAAAGTTCGACTTGAGACCCCGAATCTTCATTTTTTGTCGAAAAACCGTTCGACTTCGACGCGGTAAAATGAAGTTTTTGTCGAACTATTCCTTAAAATCGGGAGAAGGGAAGGAGTCCGGGTGAAGGGCACCGCGGCGGGTAGCGAGTGAAGGGCGCGAACCACGCGGAGAAGGAGAATCGAGAGCGGCGCGGGAAAGAAAGACTGACAGCCGCAAAGGAGAGCCGGGCCGCCCCCCAAAAACCAAAACAGGCAGAGCCAAAAGACTCTGCCTGTGCATTGAGCAAATAAGCCTATTTCGTGTAGTCGTAGAAGCCTACGCCGGTCTTTCTTCCCAGCTTGCCTGCTCTTACCATCTTTCTCAGGAGTACGTGAGCTCTGTACTTAGGATCGCCGTACTCGGTGTAAAGAACGTCCATGATGGCAAGTACTACATCAAGTCCGATAAGGTCTCCCAGTTCCAGAGGTCCCATCGGGTGGTTAGCGCCAAGCTTCATAGCGGTATCGATGCCTTTAGCGTCTGCAACGCCGTCAGCAAGGATTCCGATTCCTTCGTTAATCATAGGGATGAGGATTCTGTTTACTACAAATCCAGGAGCCTCGGCAACCTCTACAGGAGTCTTTCCAAGCTTCTCAGCCAGCTCAACTACTGTGTTCTTAGTCTCTTCGGAGGTAGCAAGTCCCTTGATGATCTCTACCAGCTTCATTGCAGGAACAGGGTTGAAGAAGTGCATTCCAACAACTTTGTCAGGTCTGCCGGTAGCTGCTGCTATCTCAGTGATGGAAAGGGAAGAAGTGTTGGTAGCGAGAATGGTGTCAGGTCCTACCAGCTGATCCAGCTCTGCAAAGAGCGCCTTCTTAGCTTCCATATCTTCCGTAGCTGCTTCGATGATAAGGTCAGCGTCCTTAACGATGCTGATGTCTGTGGAACCGTGGATTCTGCCCATGATCTCAGCCTTGTCAGCCTCGGTGATCTTTTCCTTCTTAATGAGTCTGTCGAGACCCTTTTCAACTGTAGCAAGTCCCTTGTCTACAGAAGTCTGTCTTCTGGCTCTGAGAACTACCTCGTAACCGTTCTGAGCAAGAACCTGAATGATGCCTGCACCCATAGTGCCGGTTCCTAATACGCCAACTTTTTTCATGGTAATCTACCTCCTAACAAATTGAAAGCATTTTTTAAACGTTTATTTTGTTAAAAAATTAACTTTTCCTATCACTCTAATTATACCATATAAATCCGTAATGTAAAGGCCGAATCGTATAACATTTCAAAAAAGGCTTTGGATTTCATACCATCTCTACACTCCGACTCTGACAAAGCCGTCAGCCGTCATGCCTATGACCTTTTCTCCCCTTTGTCTCAGAACAAAGGCGTATCGCAGGACCTTCCCGTCCATCACCTCTCCGGGACAGATAAGAGGCCGGCCCGGCGGATAAGGTATTATCAGTCCGGCGCTTACCCTTCCCTCAGCCTCTGTGTAGTGAACAGACTCGGCTTTAGCCGGTACTCTGACGGTTTCCGGCTTGTGACTGTTGACCTGCCTCTCCGCTTCACAGATGCCCGGCGTCTCTTCATTTTCACAGCGAAACGATGCCTTCGCAGCCGGAGCGTTTTCCGAGATTTCGGCAAGAGCTTCAAGCAGTCTGTCGTAGTCGCTTCTGTCGTTTCCTATTCCCGTCATGGCCATGGCGATATTTCCCGTCGTCAGCTCCATGTATATCCCGCGCTTTTCCAGCTCCTCTTCGAGGTCTGCCCCGCTGTATCCGCGAGAGCTCATGTCCAGGTTCAGTTTTGTAGGATCCAGGGCAGGATGCGTCATGAGGGAAAGTCCCGGTATCTCCTTATACCTGCGGTAAAAGTACATGAGGTTCTCTCTCCACGCCTTCATCAGCTCTTCACCGTAATCCTCGAGAATCTGAGCATTGAGATCAAGGCTTGCCATCAGCAGATACGACGGACTGGTGCTCTCCAGCATCTGGAGCCTGTCCTGAAATACGTCCAGATCCACCATGTCAGAGCATATGTTGGCTATAGCCGTCTGTGTAAAGGAGGCGAGGGTCTTATGGGTGCTGTCTATGACGATGTCCGCGCCGCCTTTTTCAGCGGCAAGTCTTTCGTTCATAAAAGGAAGGTGCGCCCCGTGGGCCTGGTCCACTATAAGCATCATTCCGTGTCTGTGAGCCGCCTGCCCGATAGCCTCTATATCGCTGCATACTCCGTAGTAATTAGGACTCGTTACGAGAACCGCCGAAGCCTCTGGCGCCTCCGATATCGCCCTTTCTATCTCTTCGGCCGTAACCTCCCCGCAGATTCCGTATTCCTCGATTATCTCAGGCCATGCGTAAACCGGCGTAATATTTCCGAGCCTCGCTCCGTTAAATACGGACTTGTGGCAGTTCCGCGCCATTATGAGCTTTCCTCCCGGCGGAACAGCTGTCATGATTGCCGCCATAAGTCCCGCGCTGCTTCCGTTTATGAGCAGGTACGTCTCCCGGCTTTCATATAGGCTGCGGTATCTGTCCATTACCCGGCGTATTACGGTCTCAGGCTGAAAGAGGTTATCGGCTCCCGGAATCTCCGTTATGTCGTAGTCAGGCAGTCTGTTAAAGAGCGCCGCAGCCTTTGGCGCATACTTTTCGTAGAACCTCCGGCCCTTATGTCCCGGCATATGAAAGGACACCGGATTTTCTTTCCGGTGCTCTTCTAAAAAAGCTGTCAGGGTTTTCTCTGTGTCCACCTCTTGTCCTCCTACATGAGCGGGCTCAAAAGCCTGAGCACGCTGTCAAACAGTATTCCTATAAAGCTTGTTCTCGTATCTTCGAGTTTTATCTCCTTCGAGATGTCAAAGGTATCGAGACAGTCCTTCTTCAGTCCCGACAAAGCGCTGCAGCCTGACATGAACGTACCGCATTCAAAATGAAGGAACAGGCTGCGATAGTCCACGTTAATGGAGCCTACGACGCCTACCTTATCGTCGGAGATAAAGCTTTTGGCGTGTATGAATCCCGGTGTGAATTCGTATATCCTTATACCGGCCTCGATCATAGGCCTGTAATATGAGCGGGTAAGCCTGAATACGATCTTCTTATCCGGAATAGACGGAGTAACGATTCTCACATCGACTCCACGCTTCGACGCAAGCTGAAGGCATGTCATCATCTCGCTGTCAACTATCAGGTACGGCGTGAATATGTAAACGTAATCTGTCGCCTGGTTTACAATCTCCAGATACACATTTTCACCCAGATTTTCATCGTCCAGAGGGGAATCGGAGTAAGGCTGGACGATGCCGTCGCTTTCCGTCTTCTTAGGGCCGTATATGTAAGGACGGAACATATCGTAGTCGTCCTCTGTCTTTCTGTAAGCGTTCCAGAGGTTCAGGAACATGAAGGTGTAGTTCCAGACGGCATCCCCTTCAAGGCGCACACCCGTATCCTTCCAGTATCCGAACCTCTCCTCCTCGTTTATATATTCGTCTGCGATATTGAAGCCTCCCGAGTATCCTATATATCCGTCTATCACAAGAATCTTCCTGTGATCCCGGTTATTGTAAACGAGAGAAGCGATAGGCTTTACCGGGTTGAAAGGCAGAACCTTTATCCCGTTCTTCTCAAGGTGCGCGGGAAAGGTGATGGGAACCTTCTGAATGCTGCCGAAATCATCATATATGAACCGGACCTCAACGCCTGCTGCGGCTTTTCTCTTCAGGATCCTGAATATCTTGTTCCACATTTTTCCGGTACCTACGATGAAGTATTCCAGGAATATAAAATGCTCTGCTTTTTCGAGGTCCTCAAGGATCTCCACAAAGGCGTCCTCCCCGGACTTATAGTATCGGGTGGACGTGTTCTTCCACGCCGGGTACGGGCCTCTTTTCGAGATGTACTCCATGGTCTTTCTCACCCTGACGTTCTTCTCCTCGGTCAGGGGCATTTCCTGCCTTGCGTCATCGCGATGGGAGTGCTCCACCGGATACACCTTTTTTCTGATGGACCTGGATGGTCTCTTATTTCCGAAGAACAGATACATGGTGGCTCCCAGCACCGGCAAAAGGCATATGAGCAGCACCCAGCCCATCTTATACGCCGGGTTATCGTTTCTGTATACGACGAAAAGCGCCATCAGCACGGAAAGTATCGTAAATATGACGCCTATCACCTGTGAATAATCCGCAAATTCCACCAGCTTCACCGCTATCCACCCGAACTGGATGAGGATCAGCAGCACCATTATGAAAAAGCGGTTGAATACGGTTCCCAATACGGTTTTGAGTTTTTTCACGTTGTACTCCTTTTTGTCTTACTCGCGAACCGATATATTCGCCTGTCTGTCCATTATATACCACCCGGCGGGATTTGAAAAGGGACAGCGACGTGGCTTTGTCCGGTTGTCAGGATGGGAGAGTATGTGGGGCGACAGCATGTGACAGCATGAAAAAGGTGATTTCGATGTATACACAGTTTTCAGCTTTTACATCGAAGGGTTTTTCGATGTAAAAGTGTGCATATGGCATAAAGGTCGAAAATCTTAAGATGCAAAGCGAACATATCGGCGATTTTTTTCGATGTAACCAGCGTTTGCAGATTTTGAAGTCGAAAATTCCTTCGACCTTAATGTGAAAATCTATCATCTACATCGAAATGCCGCTCACCGAACTGCTGGCGGCAGTCTATGCGGTGTCCATGATTGCCCGATATTCCAAAGCGTTATCAACAGGAAGGAAACTAAAGAATAAGATCATTACAAGTAGAATGGATCGAGTAGGAGGCGGTGACTAACCGCCGTCCTCTCACACCACCGTACGTACGGTTCTCGTATACGGCGGTTTCAATAGTTGACGTGCATTTGCTGGTATGCATCAGCTAAATCATAAAAGCCTTT
>CALXBQ010000060.1 GCA_944386595.1 uncultured Clostridia bacterium | reverse complement strand
TCAAATAGACGACAAAGTAGAAATTAAGCTGCATGAGATAGCAAGGACGCAATATCTGCAGGCAGCTTAATGATAGAGATTAATATTTACCTGATAATGATTTTACACACAAATTTGGACTTGACTTTTAGGATAACGAAATTCATACTAATTTTTTAAAAATGAACGAACAGGTATAACAAAGCCATGAAATAAGGGGGCTGCGTTATACCTGTTTTTTTGATTTGCTGCAAAAAGGTTAAAATTCGTTATCCTTTTTTGCAGATTTTGCGATAAAAGGATAACGGCCCTATGTCTATGTCGATACCTGGTAGAAGCGGGGCTCTAAGGGATAACTCTTCCGAATGCAGCCCTTATTTTATCTTATCCGGCTGCTTCTGGCTCAGGATGATGGCTGCGAACATTACGGCGCATCCCGCATATTCCGTTGCCGTCATCACCTCGTTAAGGAACAGCATTCCCGCAAGGAGTGTGAATACCGTTTCCAGAGACAGGAGCAGAGACGTCTGACTTGGCGGCGTGTACTGCTGTCCGACGGCCTGAAGGGTGTATCCTATGCCGCAGGAAAAGATTCCGGCGTATATGATGGGAACTGCCCCTGCGACAACGGCCTCCCATGAAAAGGTTTCAAAGATGAGGGCAAGAGGCAGGTTGACGGCGCCTACTACCAGAAACTGATAGCAGGACAGCTTCACCGAATCCACCTTTTGAACCCATTTATCGATGGCGAGAATCTGAACGGAGTTGGCAAAAGCGCCGCAGAGCATGAGAAAATCGCCGATTGTCAGCTTCTCTACTCCGCTGCTCAGCGTCAGCATGGAAAGTCCCGCAAGAGCTATGACGACGCTTATCCAAATGTATTTCGATATGCGCTTTCCCAGCAGCCTCTCAAGGAGAGGCGTGATGATGATGTAAAGAGCGGTTATAAATCCGGCCTTTCCCACCGACGTGTAGGAAATTCCCACCTGCTGAAAGAAAATCAGGGCGGACAGGGCGAGACCGCATATGAGGGATGCCTTTACGGTGGTTTTCCTGTCGGCCTTTTCTTTTTCATCTGGAAGCCTTCGTTTACCGGCAAAATACACCAGCGGAAACAGAGACAAGCCGCCCAGGGTGCATCTTATGGCTGTGAACCAGAACGGCCCCAGGTAGTCCATGCCGCTTTTCTGCGCGACGAGGCCGCAGCCCCATATAATAGTTGATAAAATGAGAAGAATTCTTCCCCAATTGCTTTTTTTCATGTCATCCTGCCTCTTGCAATATCTGACCTTACTGTTAATTCCATGTTTCCGCCAAAAGGAAGTCTCGGATGTTCCTGTGCTTGATTCCGTTTCTACTCATATCCAATTCATCAAGGGAAACGACGTATTTTGGGAAGTTATCCGAAATAGCGTCGTAAGCACCGAATTCTCTTTTTATTGTATCTTCAGAGGCAAGCAGATACGTAACCTGTACGTAAAGCTTTTCACCTCTGTTTTCGCACACGAAATCAATCTCTTTTTCCCCTGTTCTGCCAATCGTGACAAAATATCCGCGCCTCAGAAGCTCCATGTAGACGATGTTTTCAAGAATCAGGTTGATATCCATCATATTTCCGCCGAATACGGCTTCTCGGATACCATGGTCCGCGATATAGTATTTTTCGTTGGAGGCCAATATCTGCTTACCATGCAAATCCTGACGTTTAACCTGGTAAAAGAGATATGCGTCACAACAATAACGTATATAATTAAGGATCGTTTCTACCGCAACAGTCCGATGTTCGCTTTTGAAAAATCTGACCAGGGAGGATGCGGAGAAAACGGTGCCCACGTTAGCAGTCATATATGTGATGATACGCTCCAGAAGATCAACATCGCGAATCTTGTTTCGCCTTACAATATCCTTGAGCTGTACAGAGTTAAACAGATCTGTGAGATATTGCCGTGAGGGGGCTTCTTCGTAGCGAAGATTAGCCAAATATGGCATTCCGCCGGCAACCAGGTATTTTTGGAAACATTGCTGTACTGACTCACCCGGCGATATTGTCTGATACAGTTCCAGAAATTCAGTGAAGGAGAACGGATAGATTACAAATTCCACATACCTGCCGCCAAGATAGGTGGCCAGTTCACCGGACAGAAGTTTTGCGTTGGAACCCGTAATATATATATCGCAATCCAGAGCTACCCGCAGAGAATTTACACACTTTTCCCAGCCATCTACCTCCTGGATTTCGTCGAAGAACAGATATACTTTTCCGTCAATATTTTCGGCAAGGTTCATAATTTCATCATGAAGTGCCGTTGCGGTCTGCAGATGAGAGTAACGCATATCTTCAAAATTGATTGCAATCATGTTGGATGGGGAAACGCCGGATTCAGTGAGTTCACCTTTGATAAGCTCTAGCATCACCGATTTACCGCAGCGGCGAATGCCGGTCATGATTTTGATCAGCTCTCCCCCGATGAATGGACGAATGCGGTTCATATAGAGTTCACGCTTAATCATAAAGATACGACCTCCCTTTCGCTATTAAATTAAGTATATATCAGTTATAACTGAAATTCAACTTAAATATTCCAATTTCATCAGTTATATCTGACAAAACTATATAGAAAGCATAACACCTGCAAAAATACGTCGAAATTGTCGCTCTGTCATTTCATGCACGAAAAAACCCCGCATATTCTGCGGGGTTAAATCATGGTGGAGATAGTGGGGCTCGAACCCATGACCTCTTGAATGCCATTCAAGCGCTCTCCCAGCTGAGCTATATCCCCAAATTTTCCTGACTGATTTATTCTATCACGAGGATACGTTTCAGTCAAGAAAAAACGCAAGGAGCAGATTTGTTACAGATTCGTTGCTGCCGTCAGCCGGTGAAGGCAAATAGTCCGGCAGACTATCCCACTTTATGACAGTGTTTGGCGAGGCTTAATAAAATCAGGCCTTCTCGCAGCTGACCACGGTCAGTACGCCGCCGGAAACCGTAAACTTTACCTCAAAGCCTGCGAACAGAAAGCCGTAGACCCGCTCCGGGTCGTCGTGATATGAAGGCCTTGGATCGAGGGTCAGGATATCCGACAGAGCCTGCCGCTTTTCGAGGGGAACCGGGGAAAGAACGGATTCGTCGGGAAACGAAACCTTCAGCCTGTAGCCTAAGGCCGCATCGGAAAAGCCGCAGGACGCGTCCGGAATACAGTCCATTGAAACGTAGGGCTTAATGTCTATAATCGGAGTTCCGTCCAGCATATCGGCGCCGGAAACTTTGAGGACGGGTCCGTCAGGACTGTCGTAATCCACGGATTCAAGCCTTACGCAGGACATGCCTATGTGGTTGGGCCTGAAGGGTGCGCGGGTTGCAAAGACGCCCCGGCGCTCGTTTCCTCCGAGGCGAGGCGGTCTTACCGTGGGAGTGAACTCTTTGTCCACGTTTTCGGAAAAAACCCACAGCAGCCACAGGTGGGAAAACTCTTCTATTCCCCGTACGGCGTCAGGATTCCTGAATCCTGGTTCGAAAACTATTATTCCTTTCGAGTCGGTCATTCCGCTCTGACGGGGAATTCCGAATTTGCTCTGATAGTCCGTGTGGATGCGGGCGACGGGCGTGACGGTGTACTGCTGCGGGTTCATACCTTTCTCCTGGTTACTGAAAAAATCATATAATATTTACTCTACTTTCGGAAGGCCTGCAAAGCCTGCTGCCAGGTCTTCGTCCGTAGGTATGTAGTCGCTCATAGTGCCGCTGTTGAACTGCTCGTATGCCTTAAGATCGAAGTAGCCGGTTCCCGTAAGTCCGAAGAGAATGGTCTTTTCTTCTCCGGTCTCCTTGCACTTAAGGGCTTCGTCCATGGCGACTTTGATGGCGTGGCTGCTCTCAGGAGCAGGGAGGATTCCCTCAACTCTTGCGAATTCTACGGCGGCCTTGAAAACGTCTGTCTGAACTTCGCTTCTCGCTTCCATGAGTCCCTGATCGTAAAGTTCGGAAAGGGTCGAGCTCATGCCGTGGTAGCGAAGGCCTCCTGCGTGGTTTGCGGAAGGAATGAATCCGCTTCCCAGGGTGTACATCTTGGACAGAGGGCAGATTTTGCCGGTATCGCAGTAGTCGTAAGCGTACTTTCCGCGGGTCAGGCTCGGACACGACGCCGGTTCTACGGCGATGAACCTGTAGTCTCTTTCGCCTCTCAGCTTTTCTCCCATAAACGGTGAAATGAGGCCGCCCAGGTTGGAGCCGCCGCCGGCGCAGCCGATGATGATATCCGGAACTATGCCGTATTTGTCCATTGCGGTCTTTGTCTCAAGGCCTATGATGCTCTGGTGAAGGAGAACCTGATTGAGAACGCTTCCCAGAACGTAGCGGTATCCTTCCGAGGTGAGAGCGGTCTCAACGGCTTCGGAGATGGCGCAGCCCAGGCTTCCCGTAGTTCCCGGATGCTCGGCGTTTATCTTCCGTCCCGTTTCCGTATCCATGGACGGGGAAGGGGTTACGGACGCGCCGTAGGTCTTCATAACCTCCCGCCTGAAAGGCTTCTGCTCGTAAGAGCATTTTACCATGTAAACCTTGCAGTCAAGGCCCAGATATGCGCAGGCCATGGAAAGGGCCGTACCCCACTGACCCGCTCCTGTCTCGGTGGTAACTCCCTTGAGCCCCTGCTGCTTGGCGTAATAGGCCTGAGCGATGGCGGAATTCAGCTTATGACTTCCGCTGGTGTTGTTTCCCTCGAATTTATAGTATATCTTTGCCGGGGTTTTCAGCTTCTCCTCCAGGCAGTAGGCTCTCACCAGAGGAGAAGGTCTGTACATCCTGTAGAAGCTTCTTATCTCTTCCGGAATCTCAAAGTATGCGGTGGTGTCGTCAAGCTCCTGCTTAACCAGTTCCTTGCAGAACACGGGTTCCAGGTCTTCCGCCGTTGCAGGCTTCATGGTTGCCGGATTTATTATCGGCGCCGGTTTCTTCTTCATGTCCGCCCTTACGTTGTAGTAGTGGGTAGGCATTTCGTTTTCGTGAAGATAGATTTTGTAAGGGATCTTGTTTTCTGTCATGGTTTTTAGCTCCTTTCTCTTCGTCCGGACAGGAGCTGCGGTAAGAAAAAACTCCTGTCCCAGTTGATATTGCTGGGACAGGAGTGTAATAATCTCCTGCGGTGCCACCCGGCTTGACGCTTAAAGCGCCCGCTCTGCGCATACTGATAATATGCCGATTTCTTAACGGAGTATCCTCTCCGTCGCCCCTACTCACACGCTTTGGCGCGGGCTTTCGGTTTGCCCTCAGGAGTCCATTCAAGCCTGACTTTCATACCGCCATTCCACCGCCGGCGGCTCTCTGTGATGAAGTATCAGAGTCTACTACTCTCCCTCAAAGGTTTAAATATTTAGCATGGACGTATAATATCACGGCAGATATTTGTTGTCAACACACAAATCGAATTTTTTAAATGTTAATTTATGCCATCAAAAGCTGCACGAAGTTGACGAACAGCTTGATGCCGTAGAATATGATGACGCAGCCGCATACCACGTTTATCACTCTCAGGACTTTATCGGTGAACCTTGCCGAGAACAGGGACAGTATGGTTGAAATTCCGAAGAACCAGCAGCAGGACGCGCAGGCAACTCCGATTATGAATTTCGTGGACTGGTCTGCAGGCAGGGTGGCGTGGAACGCGCCAAGCATCATGGAGCCGTCTATGAGAGCCTGGGGATTGAACCAGGTTACGACGCAGGCCGTTGAGATGACCTTCAGTATGGGAACGTCAACTTTTGTGGAAGTGTCCATGGTGTCGTGAGCTCTGAGAAGGCCGATTCCTATCCATATTACGATAAGACTTCCCACAAGAAGAATTACCATCTGAAGAATGTCCGATGCCTGCATGATAGCGCCGACGCCGAAAAAGCAGGCGAGAGCAAGGGACACGTCGAAGAAAACCACGATGAGAGCGGTAAGATATACGCGGCTCTTCTTCTGGGTGAGCGCCGTGTTTATAACGAACAGATTCTGAAGGCCTATGGGCGCAACGTATGCCAGCCCCATGGTAAGCCCCTGAAGGAAAAATGTCATCGGTATATGCCTCCGTAAAGTTTATTTTATATGCCTTTTATGGTACAATTACCATGATACAGTATTTTTTGATTTACTTCAAGCGGAGAAAACATGGCATTCACACATTTACACGTACATACCGAATACAGCCTTCTCGACGGTGCGTCGAGGATTCCGAAGGTGGTCGCCAGGGCGAAAGAGCTGGGCATGGACTCTCTTGCCATCACCGACCACGGGGTCATGTTCGGCGTCATAGATTTCTACAAAGAGTGCAGAAAGCAGGGCATAAGGCCCGTAATAGGCTGCGAAGTGTATACCGCCGCCAGGACGCGCTTTGACAAGGACAGCGACAGGGACAAGTACCACGGTCACCTGATCCTCCTTGCGGAAAACAACGACGGGTACAGAAACCTTATCAAGATAGTTTCCCGCGGTTTCACCGAAGGCTACTACTATAAGCCCCGGGTGGACAAGGACCTTCTCAGGGCGTACAGCGACGGAATCATAGCCCTTTCCGGCTGTCTTGCGGGAAAGGTGCAGAACTGCCTTCTCAACAGGGACTACGAAGGGGCAAAGCGTGAGGCCATGGAGCTTGACGACATATTCGGTCACGGAAACTTCTTTCTGGAGATTCAGGACCAGGGTCTTGATGAGGAAGCGCTCATAAATCCGGAGCTGGTAAGGCTTTCGGGAGAGCTTGACATTCCCCTTGCGGCCACCAACGACGTTCACTATGTGAACAGATCCGACGCCGAGGCTCACGACGTGCTTCTGGCCATTCAGACCGCAACTACGGTTGACGACGAAAACAGGATGCGATTTCCAAACGACCAGTTCTACCTTAAGAGTGAGGACGAGATGCGCAGGATCTTCTCATTTTGTCCGGAAGCTGTGGACAACACCCAGAAGATAGCCGAAAGGTGCAACGTGGAATTCACCTTCGGAGAGTATCACCTGCCTGAGTTCATTCCGCCGGAAGGCTATACCAACAGAGAGTACCTGAGGGAGCTGTGCCGTAAAGGCCTTTCCGAAAGGTATGACCCCGTCACGCCGGAGCTTACGGAGAGGCTGGAATACGAAATGGGCGTAATAGAGTCCATGGGCTACGTGGAGTACTTTCTCATAGTCTGGGACTTCATCAATTACGCCAAGGAAAACGGCATAATGGTGGGGCCGGGCAGGGGAAGCGCCGCAGGGAGCCTTGTGGCCTACAGCCTGAGGATCACCGACATAGACCCGATAAAGTACAGCCTCATCTTCGAGAGATTCTTAAATCCCGAGAGGGTGAGCATGCCGGATATAGACATCGACTTCTGCATCGAAAGACGCGGAGAGGTTATAGAATACGTAAAGAGAAAGTACGGGAAGGAAAACGTATCCCAGATAATAACCTTCGGTACCATGAAGGCAAAGGCTGCAATCCGCGACGTGGGAAGGGCTCTTAACCTGACCTACGCTGAGGCCGACAGGATAGCCAAAGCCGTGCCTTTTGACCTTAAGATGACTCTGGACAGGGCTCTTGAAACCAGTCCGGAGCTTAAGAAGATGTATGACGAGGATCCGAAGGTGGCAAAGGTCGTCGACATGAGCCGGGCCATAGAGGGAATGCCGAGACACGCTTCCACCCATGCGGCGGGAGTCGTGATATCAAAACTTCCTCTGGACGAATACGTGCCTCTTTACATGTCGGATAAAGGCGTGGCGACCCAGTTCAACATGACCACCATCGAGGAGCTGGGGCTTCTGAAGATGGATTTTCTGGGCCTCAGAAACCTTACGGTCATAAGGGACGCCCTCGAGCTCATAAGGAAAAACCACGGAGTGGAAATAGACTTTGCGAAGATGGGCTACGACGACAGAGCCGTCTACGACATGATAGCCTCCGGAAACACGGAAGGCGTATTTCAGCTTGAAAGCGCAGGCATGACCCAGTTCATGAAAAACCTGAAGCCGACGTGTTTTGAGGACATAGTGGCCGGAATAGCCCTTTACAGACCGGGTCCTATGGACTCCATTCCGAAATACATAGAGAATAAGAAGAACCCGGAGCACATAAGCTACGTTACCCCGGAGCTTGCGCCTATTCTCGACGTTACCTACGGCTGTCTCATATATCAGGAGCAGGTAATGCAGATAGTAAGAGAGCTTGCGGGCTACAGCTACGGAAGGTCGGACATCGTCCGCCGCGCCATGAGCAAGAAGAAGAGCGACGTCATGATGGAGGAAAAGGGATACTTCATCTACGGCAAGGAGGACGAGAACGGAAACGTGGAAATTCCGGGCTGCGTAAGGAACGGAATATCGGCTTCCGCAGCCGAGGCGATTTTTGCGGACATGGAGACCTTCGCCCAGTACGCCTTCAATAAATCTCACGCCGCTGCATACGCCGTGGTGGCCTACGAGACGGGATACCTTAAGAAATACTATCCGGTTGAGTTTATGGCGGCTCTCATGACAAGCGTAATGGGAGACGCGGGACAGATTGCAAAGTACATAAGAAACTGCACCGACATGGGCATAGAGGTTCTGCCTCCTTCAGTAAACGAAAGCGATAAGAAATTCACCGTAAGGGACGGAAAGATCCGTTTCGGACTTTTGGGCGTAAAGAACGTGGGAGAGGGAGCCATAGACGCCATCATAAAGGCCAGGGAAGAAAAGGGCATGCCTAAGGATATATTCTCTTTCATAAACGGCATCGATACGGGCCTTGTGAACAAGAAGGCAGTGGAAAGCCTCATAAAGGCGGGAGCCCTTGACTGCTTCAACCCTAACAGGACGGCTCACCTTGCCGTATACGAGATGCTCATGGAATCGGCCCAGAATTCCGCGAGAAAGAACATAGACGGGCAGATTTCGCTGTTTCAGACCAGCAGCGACGCCATGAGCGCCGGCGATGTGGCCGGGAATCTTCCCGACGTTGCAAACTTTGACAAGGACGACCTTCTCGCCATGGAAAAGGAAATGACGGGAGTGTACATCACCGACCACCCGCTGAATAAATACGCGGACAGGATAAGGAAGGTGGCCACCGTCACCAGCGAGGAGCTTTCAAGGCTTCAGGAGGAAGGCGACCACATGATAAAGGACGGCCAGACGGTCATCGTCGCCGGAATGATTACGGGAAAGAAGACCCTTGTGACCAAGAGCAAAAAACTCATGGCCTTTGTGGATATGGAGGATATGTACGGCGCCGTGGAGGTGGTCGTATTCCCTAACGTCTATGAAAGATGCCTCAAGGACGTGGAGGAGGACAGAGTAGTGGCTATCAGGGGAAAGGTGGACGTGAAAGAGGAGGAGGCACCTAAGCTTCTTGCCGATTCCGTCGTCGACATAAACCGGGTGGAGGAGCTATTAAGGGAGCCTTCGGGACGGACGGGCGGTTATCCAAAGCGCGCCGCCGGAACAAAGGCTTCAGCCGTGCCGAAGAGCGCAGGCGGAGTGAGTCCCGTAAAGGTAAGGATACCCGGAGAGGGCGACGAAAAGCAGATTTTGTCAGAGCTTTCCCGGATATTTAAAGAACACAGGGGAGACGTTCCCGTCCTCATTTACCTTCAGTCCGGGAAAATAGTAAGGACAGGAGAAAGGGGAGGCGTGAGACCGACCCTTGCCTTTGCGGAAAAGGTGGCTGATATCGTAGGCAATGCCAATGTTAAGATAGAGGTGATAGCGAGATGAGAAGAATAGGAGTCCTGACCAGCGGAGGCGATTCGCCGGGAATGAACGCGGCGGTCAGAGCCGTCGTAAGGTGCGGCATCGACGCGGGTCTTGAGGTTTACGGAATATACAGAGGATACGAAGGACTTCTCGACGGAGAGATAGAAGAGCTTGACAGGCGCAGCGTAGGCGACATACTTCATCGCGGCGGAACCATACTCAAGACCGCAAGAAGCGAGAGGTTCAAGACGCCTGAAGGACTTGAGAGAGCCGAGACGGTGCTTAAGACCTTCGGCATAGAGGGTCTCGTCATAATCGGAGGCGACGGTTCCTTAAGAGGGGGACTTGACCTTTCAAAGCGCGGAATAAAGGTGATGGGTCTTCCCGGAACCATCGATAACGACCTGGGATACACGGATTTTACCATAGGCTTTGACACGGCCGTAAACACGGTTTTAGAAGCCGTTTCCAAGATAAGGGACACGTCCTCGTCTCACGAGAGGACCACCGTCATAGAGGTAATGGGAAGGCGGTGCGGAGATATCGCCCTCTATTCGGGCCTTGCAGGAGGCGCAGAGGCCGTTCTCATACCCGAAGTAAAGAGCAGCGTAAACGACATCTGCATGAAGATACTGATAAGCGCCAACAAAGGCAAGGAGCACAGCATCATCATAAACGCCGAAGGCTCGGGAATTTCCTCTCAGGAGCTGGTGGACCAGATTACGGAAAAGACGGGAAGGGACACCAGGCTCGTGGTTCTTTCATACCTTCAGAGAGGCGGAACCCCTACCTTAAGCGACAGGACCCTTGCAACTCTTTGCGGGGCCAAGGCGGTGAAGCTTCTGGCCGAGGAATCGGACAGCAGAGCCATAGGAACCGCAGGAGGCACAATTACGGCCTTTGACCTTGAAGAGGCCCTGGAACAGAAGAGAGAAATAGACGGCGAGCTTTACGAATTAGTGGAGGTACTCAGCAAATGAAGAAGACGGCTATCATATACACCAGCAGGTACGGCTCGGCCGAAAGGTACGCAAAGTGGCTGGCCGAGGAGACGGGAGCGGATCTTTACGGGAGCGACGTCAAGACTGAAATCCTCGCAGGCTATGAGCGCATAGTTTTCGGAGGGGGAATTCACGCAGGAGGAATAGAGGGGATGGCAAAGTACAGAAAAGTATTTAAAGCCATGCCCGAAAAGGAATACGTAGCCTTTGCGGTAGGTCTTAACCTTGGAGACGCCGAGAGAAAGGAATGCAGGGAGATAAACTTCAGGAAGGCGATGACGGACATTCCATGCTTCTTCCTCAGAGGAGCATACGATCCCGAAAAGGTTACGGGATTCGACAGAAGCCTTATGAAGTTCGTGAAGAAATCCCTGGAGAAGAAGCCCGAACACGAGAGGACAAAGGCTGAAAGTGAGCTTCTCGACGCCATTGGGAACGGGGCGGATTACGTGGACAGAGATGCGCTGACTCCGCTGGCCGAGGCTCTGAAGTCGGACGAGCCCGTTCCTCTCAACAATTACGGCCAGGATTACGACGGAGCGCTGGCGGAAGCCATTGAAAGGCTTGCAACGAAGAAAAAGAACAGAGAAGAATAGTTTTCGAGGAGAAATATGGATTTATTTACAATAGCGATACTGGCCGTTTCGGTAGTATGCCTCATAGTCAGCCTCATGGTTTTCGTCAGGGTCAGAGCCATGGAGGAAAAGACGGCAAAGAACATAGACGAGGCCGTTAAGAGACAGACCGACGCCATAAAGGAAACGGTAAACGGCGGCTTTTCGTCCGCTCAGAGCGACATCGTAAGAGGCGTGGGCGGAACCGTTAAGAACATGGGCGACATGATAAGCGACGCTCAGGACAAGAGGCTCAAGGCTCTGGGCGAGGATTTTTCCAAGATGTCCATGGAAAACGAGCAGAAGCTGGAGCAGATAAGAACGTCCATGTCCAGGCAGATAAGAGAGCTGACGGAGGATAACAACAGACAGATAGAGAAGATGCGTCAGACCGTTGACGAGAAGCTTCAGAAGACCCTTGAGGACAGGATAAGCCAGTCCTTCAGACTTGTAAACGAACGTCTGGAGCAGGTTTACAAAGGCCTTGGAGAGATGCAGAATCTGGCTTCCGGGGTAGGCGACCTTAAAAAAGTACTGACTAACGTAAAGACGAGGGGAATTCTGGGAGAGGTTCAGCTTGGAGCCATACTGGAGCAGATTTTGAGCCCCGAGCAGTACGAGACCAACGTAAAGACGAAGCCGTCCGGAAACGGCCGTGTGGAGTTTGCCGTAAAGCTTCCGGGAGCCGGAGAGACTCCCGTATATCTTCCCATAGATTCGAAATTTCCGGGAGATGCCTACGGCAGACTTCAGGATGCGTATAACGCGGGGGATAAGGGAGAAATCGAAGCCGCGTACAAGGCTCTGGAAACGGTGCTTAAGACGGAGGCGAAGGACATAAGGGACAAGTATCTGGAGCCCCCTTACACCACCGACTTCGGAATCATGTTCCTTCCTTTCGAGGGACTTTATGCGGAGATCGTAAACAGAGGACTTCTTGAGGTTCTTCAGAGAGACTACAAGGTCAACGTGGCAGGCCCTACGACCATGGCCGCCCTTTTAAACAGCCTTCAGATGGGCTTTAAGACTCTTGCCATTCAGAAGAGATCCGGCGAGGTCTGGGAAGTTCTGGGCGCGGTTAAGACGGAGTTCGGAAAGTTTTCCGACGCCCTGGAGGCGGCGCAGAAGAAGATACGGGCAGCCGATGGAGATCTGGACAAGCTCATAGGAACCAGAACCAACGTAATGAAGAGGAGACTTTCCGCCGTAGAGGCTCTCGACGAAGAGAGCAGCGGCAAGGTACTCAGAATAGAGGAGTAACGGAATTTGAGCATTTTTGCCATAGGAGACCTTCACCTTTCCATGGATGAGAGAATAGAAAAACCCATGGACGTTTTCGGAACGGCCTGGGAGAATCATCACGAGAAGGTGAAGGATTACTGGACAAAAACCGTAAGGGAAGAGGATACGGTCATAATATGCGGCGACGTCTCGTGGGGACTTAAGCTGGACGAGGCCATGGCCGATCTTACGTGGATTCACAATCTTCCCGGAAAGAAGGTCATAACCAAGGGGAATCACGACCTGTGGTGGACCTCCATATCGAAGATGAATGCACTCTTTGACGACATATACTTCCTTCAGAACGACGCGTACGTCGTAGACGAAGAGTTTTGCATATGCGGAAGCCGGGGGTGGACAACTCCCGATAACAGCGAATTCACCGACCACGACAGGAAGATTTACGAGAGAGAGCTTTTAAGGCTCAAAATGTCCCTGGACGCGGGAAAGAAGACGGGCTGCGGAACCATAATAGCAAGCCTTCACTACCCGCCCACGGGAGATTCCCATCAGGTCAGCCGGTTCACGGAGATGCTCACATCTTACGGCGTAAAAAAGTGCGTCTACGGTCATCTTCACGGGGCGGACGCTTTCAAAAACGGAATAAAGGGTATATTAAATTCAGTGGAATATTCTCTTGTATCCCTTGACTACCTCAAGGGGCAGGTAAAGAAAATATATTAGACAGGGGGACTGTAAAATGGCAGAAGTTAAAAGAGTTATACTCATGGTGATGGACAGCCTCGGGGTGGGGGCTCTTCCCGATGCCGAAAAGTACGGCGACAAAGGGGCCGACACTCTGGGACATATTGCGGACAGAATGGGAGACGGCTTTAAGATTCCCGAACTTTCAAAGCTGGGCTTCGGAAACATAGAGGCTGCGGCAGGGGGCAGATTCAGGACGGAAAAACCGGAAGGCTCCTACTGCAGACTTATGGAAAAATCCGCGGGAAAGGACACCATAACGGGACACTGGGAAATAGCCGGAATCGAGACGAAGATTCCTTTCAAGACCTATCCCGATGGATTCCCGAAGGAGTTCATCGCAGAGTTTGAGAAGGAGATAGGAACAGAGGTCATAGGAAACTACCCGGCCTCCGGAACGGAAATCATAGAGACCTTAGGCGACGAGCACGAAGCTACGGGAAAGCCTATAATCTACACGTCCGCCGACAGCGTGCTTCAGATCGCCGCAAACACCGACGTGATTCCCCTCGCAGAGCTCTATGAAATCTGCGAAAAGGCCAGAGCTCTCCTTCATGGAGACTGGGCATGCGGCAGGGTCATCGCAAGGCCTTACGTTAAGGAAAACGGCAAGAGAGTCAGGACCTCGGACAGGCACGACTACGCCGTTGCGCCGCCTGAGGACACCCTTTTAGACAAGGTTGAAAAGGCGGGAAAGACCGTATATGCTGTTGGAAAGATAAGAGACATTTTCGACGGCAAGGGCGTGACCGAGTCCGTCCACACCGTAAGCAACATGGACGGCGTGGATAAGACCGTTGAGGCCATGGAAAAGGATTTTGAAGGATTTATCTTCACCAATCTGGTGGACTTTGATTCCATGTACGGACACAGGAGAAACCCGGAAGGGTACGGACAGGCAATCATGGATTTTGACGGACGCCTCCCTGAGATAAAGGCGGCGATGAAGCCGGGCGACGTTCTTATGCTATGCGCCGACCACGGAAACGATCCGGTACATTCGGGCACGGACCACACGAGAGAGCACATTCCTCTGGTGGTTTACGGAGAGGAAATCAAGGCGGGAGTGAACCTTGGAACGAGAAAATCCTTTGCCGACATCGGAGCGACCATAGCGGAAATGCTGGGCGCGGAAACCACATCCATAGGCGAAAGCTTTGCTAAGGAGATTTTAAAATGATGAACATGAACGACGTTATCCTGAAAAAGCGAAACGGAGGAAAGCTTACTCAGGAGGAAATAAAATACTTCGTTGACGGATACACGAAGGGAGAAATTCCCGACTATCAGGCGTCCGCGCTTCTCATGGCCATTTACTTTCAGAAGATGGACAGAGAAGAGACATTCCAGCTGACCGACGCCATGCGCTATTCCGGAGATACCATAGACCTTTCGGAAATCCGGGGTATCAAGGTGGACAAGCACTCCACCGGCGGAGTCGGAGACAAGGTTTCCCTTATAGTGGCTCCTATAGCCGCAGCCTGCGGAGTTCCCGTTGCGAAGATGAGCGGACGGGGTCTGGGCTTTACGGGAGGCACCATAGACAAGCTTGAGTCCGTTCCGGGATTTCAGACTTCCATGGAACCAGGCGACTTCACGAAGCAGGTAAACGACATAGGAATAGCCATAATCGGTCAGACCGCCCACGTTGCCCCTGCGGATAAAAAACTCTACGCTCTCCGGGACGTGACGGGAACCGTTGACAACTTCAGCCTCATAGCCTCCAGCATAATGAGCAAGAAGCTGGCTGCGGGAAGCGACGCCATACTCCTTGACGTAAAGTGCGGAAACGGCGCGTTCATGGAAAGCGAATCCGACGCGGTAAAGCTTGCCGAGCTCATGTGCGGCATAGGGAAGGCTGCGGGAAAGAAAACCGTGGCGGCCGTAACCGATATGAGCCAGCCTCTGGGCCACGGGGTAGGAAACGCCATAGAGGTGATAGAGGCCATCGAAACTCTTAAAGGGAACGGCCCTGAGGACATCACGGAGCTTACCATGCGACTTGCAGGAATAATGATATACTTAGGCGGCCGGGCAAAGACTGCCGACGAGGGAAAGGTTATGGCCGCCCACGCCGTAAAGAGCGGCATGGCCCTCGCCAAGTTCAGGAAGTTCGTTGCCGCCCAGGGCGGAAATCCGGACGTTACGGACGATTATTCCCTGTTCCCTCAGGCAAAGGAGAAGAAAAGCCTGATCGCTCAGACCGGCGGCTACGTAAGCGCGATAACGGCCCGCTCCATCGGTCTTGCCTCCCAGCATACGGGGGCAGGCAGAGCCACCAAGGAGGATTCCGTCGACCTTTCTGCCGGAGTAATCCTTCATAAGAAGGTAGGAGACAAAGTCAGCAAGGGCGACGTTCTCGCCACCTTCTACGGAAACGATAAAAAGAAGGTGGCCGCAGCCGAAGCGGAAGCGTCTTCAGCCTTTGTCATAACCGGCGAAAAGGTGAACAAACCCGCACTGATAAAAGAAGTCATAGGACTGTAGGCAGTTTACGTAAACTTTACGGGCCGCGGTATTGCTTAATGCCGCGGCTTTGTGATATACTGAAAAAGGCGTGGATTTCAGGTCATTGCTGATTTTGTCCGCGCCGAGACTACCGCGTCCCATTCGATGCGGAGATGAAAGGAGAACCCTAAATGTCAGAATCAAAGGGAAAATTTTATATCACTACACCAATTTACTATCCGAGCTCCAATCTGCACATAGGTCACACCTACTGCACCGTTATGGCGGACGCCATGGCCAGATTTAAAAGGCTTTGCGGCTACGACGTGAGATTTTTAACGGGTACCGACGAGCACGGACAGAAGATACAGACCATAGCCCAGGAGAAGGGCGTGACTCCGCAGGAATACGTGGATGAGGTCGTTGCGGGAATAAAGGAACTCTGGAAGACCATGGAGATTTCCTACGACGACTTTATCAGAACTACGGAAGAAAGACACGTGAAGCGTGTTCAGGCCATTTTCATGAAGATGTACGAAAAGGGCGACATATATAAAGGCGAGTACGAGGGAATGTACTGCACACCTTGCGAGTCATTTTGGACCGAGAGCCAGCTGGTGGACGGCTGCTGCCCGGACTGCGGAAGACCGGTTCAGAAGGCTAAGGAAGAGGCCTACTTTTTCAGACTTTCCAAGTATCAGGACAGACTCCTGGATCTCTTTGAGAACAACCCGGAGTTCCTCCAGCCGGAGAGCAGAAGAAACGAGATGATTTCCTTCGTAAAGCAGGGCCTTGAGGATCTCTGCATTTCCAGGTCAACCTTTGACTGGGGAATCCCTGTTCCTATCGATGAAAAGCACGTCATCTACGTATGGCTGGACGCTCTTTCAAACTACATAACCGCTCTGGGATATCCTGACGAGCCGGAGCTTTACGACAAATACTGGCCGGCGGATTTCCATCTGGTGGGAAAGGAGATCGTAAGATTCCACACCGTGATATGGCCGGCAATGCTCATGTCCATGGATCTGCCTCTTCCTAAGCACGTTCTGGGCCACGGCTGGCTTCTCCTTGAAGGCGGCAAAATGAGCAAATCCAAGGGCAACGTGGTAGACCCGGTTAAGCTCATAGAAAGGTACGGCATAGACGCCCTGAAGTACTTCCTTCTCAGAGAGTACACCTTCGGACAGGACGGAGTCTACACCAACGAGGTTATGCTGAAGAGGATTAACTTCGACCTGGCCAACGACCTGGGAAATCTGGTTTCCAGAACCGCATCCATGATAGAAAAGTACTGCGGAGGCTATGTTCCGGAGGCTGCTACCGAAGACGACACGGACAGAGACCTTAAGAAAATCGCAACGGGAGCTGCATCAAAGGTTGAAGAGCAGATGGATAAATTCGCCTTCAACATGGCTCTCGAGGAGATATGGGTTCTCGTGCGCCGCGCCAATAAATACATCGACGAGAAGATGCCTTGGGTCCTTGCAAAGGACGAGTCCAGGAAGGCCGAGCTCGATACCTGTATGCACAACCTGGCGGAATCCCTGAGAATCGTATCCATACTCATAAGCCCGTTCATGAACGAGACGGCTCAGAAGATAAGAAAGCAGATGGGTCTGTGGTATGCCGATATCGTATGGGAGGACGCATTCACCTTCGATATGATGAACGGAGAGCAGGTGAAGAAGGGTGAGAACATCTTCCCGCGCCTGGACATAGAAAAGGAGCTTGAAGAGCTTGAGGCGATGAACGGCCATAAGGAGGAGAACATTCCTCTGGAGCTGAAGCCTGAAATCGAGTTTGACGATTTTGATAAGATAGACTTCAGAGTCGGCACCATCGAAAGCGCCGAGAAGCATCCGAAGGCGGATAAACTCCTGGTTTTCCAGGTTAAGATGGGAACCGAGAAACGGCAGATCATATCCGGAGTTGCAGAGCACTTTACGCCGGAGGAGATGGTGGGAAAGAAGGTCATCGTCGTAGCAAACCTGAAGCCGAGAAAGCTTCGCGGTCTGGAGTCGAAGGGCATGATCATCTTTGCCGACAACGGCGAAAAGCTGGCTCTCGTATCCACCGATGCGGAGGACGGAAATTCCGTAAGCTAAAACCAATCCCCCAGGGCGGATCTGCGCCTTCGGGGGAATTTTCATAAAAACGGAGAAAAATATGTTATTTGACGCCCATGCACATATAAATCAGGATACTTTCACCGATGAGGAAAGGGCTGAGATCATAAGGGAAGCCGAACGGTCGCAGCTTTTGTCCTATGTCCTCGACGCAGGCTTTGACCTTCCCTCGTCAAAGCAGGCAATAAAAGACGCCGGGGAAAATCCGTGGATATACGCAGCGGTGGGAGTGCATCCCCACGATACAGATTCCATGACGGAAGAAATTTTAAGGGGGATAGAAAAGCTGGCCGCTCACCCGAAAGCCGTTGCAATAGGCGAGATCGGACTGGATTTTCACTACGATTTTTCCGACCGGGAGAACCAGAGAAAGTGGTTCCGCCGGCAGATAAGACTTGCAAATAATCTGAAAATGCCTATAATGATACATACAAGGGAAGCGGACGAGGAAACCTTTAACATACTCTGTGAGGAGGGCGCTTTTTCCGAAGAGAGAAAGACCTGGTTCCCGAAGAGAAAAGGTCCCGACGGAACGCCGGAAAGCCACGCGGCCGTCCTGCTTCACTGCTATTCGGGAAGCGCAGAGCTTGCGAAGGAATACGTAAAAAAGGGCGCGACCATATCCATATGCGGCCCCGTAACGTATAAGAACAATAAGAAAACGGTCAGGGTGGTAGAGGAGATTCCCCTCTGCTATCTGACGGCAGAAACAGATTCGCCCTATCTTACGCCGGAGCCGCTGCGGGGGAAGAAGAACCGCCCGTGGTACGTTGAGCACACCGTGCGAAAGATAGCCGATATAAAAGGTATAACCTTTGAAGAAGCGGCAAAGGCCACATGCAGAAATGCCCTCGGATTTTTCGGAATAGACGGGATGAATTCGAGGTAAAGGGCGATATCGAGGCGAAGCCGCATTAAGGAGGAACGTAAAATGAAAAAGAAAAGCATCGTTTTGATGGTACTTGCAATGATGATGATCGTGGCAATGTCCTTTGCCATGGCGTCCTGTGGAGAAAAAGAGGATCCTACCCTGGAAAGCTACATAGCTTCGGATGAAGAGGCAAAGGCTGAAATAGAAGAGATGGCTGAAGCCAACGACCTCGCTATTTCCATAGTGGGAAATGAGCTTACATACACGTATAAATACGATGAAACCTATGATGAAGACATTGCCGAAATACTGGCAGGTGAGCTTGAAAATGCAATGGGATCAATGAGCAGCACGTTCAGCGGAATCGCATCTGACCTTGAGGAAGAGACGGGCATATCCGGAATCACGGTTGTGGTTATCTACCAGAACGGCGACGGCAGTGAGCTTTACAGCGAAACCTTCACGGCTGAATAGTCGGAGGGGTTGATTCGCTGAGGATTATTTCGCTGAGGTTTGATTTGCTGAGGTTTGACCAAAGGCTGCAATTTCGGCACTCAGGTCAAGGCGAAATTTGACAAAATACGTACGAAGACAGTGAAAGGTCAAGGAATTATCGTGGCATTGAGCCGATTTCCTTGACCTTTTGTCGTTAATGCAGCCTGAATGTCAAGAAACGCCTTGACATTTTTGTCTGGGGAGCAGATTTTGTCAAAGTCACGGCATAAACCACAGATAATCCCGTTTCACCGCTTCTTTTTCCTGCGGGATACCACTGCACCGGCTATTAGAAGGACGGCGATGGCGGCAATGGCTGCACATACACCCAGCCAAGCCGGAGAAAGCACCCAAAGCCACGACCAGCTGATGTTTCCGGTCAGTTTCAGGATGATGAACACGAGGGTGAGACTGCTGCAGAAGCCCATTCCCGTGTTGTTTATTTTTTTGCCGGTGCCCTGTTGAAACAGGATTGCCTTTATGCATATGCCGGAAAAGCAGAGGAACATTCCGACAGAAACAAGCACGATTGAAGAGGTCTGTGAAAAGTGCCGCAGGGCAGAGAGAAACGCGCACATGACTCCGCAGACAATCAGAATGTACGAAATCATTCCGGCGAATCCGGCCGCTCTGTTTTCGGAAACGGTCTTTATGAGAATATCATCGGTTCTTTCTTTCATTTTTTCTTCCGGAATTCTTTCGCCGCTGAAAAACTCGGCGAGGGTTATTCCAAGCTCGTCGCAGAGAGGCTTGTAAAGGGAAGGGTCGGGCAGGTTCCGCCCGTTTTCCCAGTTGCCCACGGTTCTGTCCGACACGCCCAGCCTTTCCGACAAAGCCTGCTGGGTCATGCCGGCCTCACGCCTGCACCCCGCTATAAACTTTCCAATTTTCTTCTGATCCATAGTAAGAGTCTCCTTTTAAGTGTCTGCTTTTGAAGAAAATTTTATCAGAAAGACACATCACGGTACAGGAAACGGCTCAAGGGTTCCGCCGATTCTGGCTGCCGCGGCCATTGCGGAGGAAAAGGCGAACTGGAGATTGTATCCTCCGGTCATGCCGTCCACATCGAGAGTCTCGCCGATGATAAAGAGCCCCGGACAGGATTTCACCTCAAAGGTTTTCGTGCTCACGGCGTCAAGGCTCACTCCGCCCCGGGTTGCCATTGCTGCGTCAAAACCTGCAACTTTCAAAACCGTAAATGTATCCGCCATAAGCCGCCGGGAGATGGCCGAAAGCTTTCCGCAGGACTCGTCCTCCAGAAGCTGGGTAAAGCTCTTGGGAAGTCCGAAAATCTCGGCCGCGGTGTTTGCCGGAGATTTTCTGCTTTCCGACAGGAGCCCGTTTATTTCCTTCGCGGTAATCTTCGCATCCGGCAGGTAGTTTATGGAAAGTTTACAGCCGGGCTTAAGGTATCTGGAAATGTGAAGAATGACGGGACCCGATAAGAATTTTTCTGCGAAGAGAAGGGGGCCAGTGACTTTTGCAAGGGGCTTTCCGTCCGGCGCAAAGGCTGCGGCCGAGACGCGGGAAAACGAAACTCCGCTCAGACCGCCGTAGGGGTAGCCTTCAACGTAGACCGGAGCCAGTGCAGGTTGCGGTTTTACGATGCTTTCTGAAAGTCCGGGAATGTCGCGGGACAGGACGCCTAAAACAGAGCCGTCAGAGCCGGTTTTTGGAAAAGAAGAACCGCCGCAGGCGATGACCAGATTTCTGCACCTGAAGGTTTTACCGCCGGCAGTGATTTCCCATAGAGAGCCTTCGTAGGGCGGGGTAATCCTGTCGACTTTACGGCCTGTCATAATTTCAAAACCCTTTTCCCCTGCGCCGCGAACCAGCGCGTCAAGGACGTCCTTTGCCCTTTCGCTTTCGGGAAAGATTTTGCCGTCGTCGCGGGTGTAGAGGGGAAGGCCGCGGTCACGGAAAAATTCCATAAGCTTCAGATTGCCGTATTTATAGAGGCAGGAACGAATTTTCGGGCCCGCCTCAAAGTAGCAGGGAATGAAGTCTTTGACGGAGCCGCCGTGGGAGAGATTGCACATGCCGCCTCCCGAGATAAGCAGCTTTTGGCCCGGAGATGAAGAGCCCTCCAGTATGAGCCCGTTGACTTTTTTGTCCATTCCGCAGGCGAAGTAGAGTCCGGCCGCGCCGCCGCCTGCGATTATTACGTCGTAAATCATTGGAACCTCGTATGAAAAATGTTTTTACATCACAAAATCCTTACGATATAGTATAATAGAAAATCATATTAAGATAAAGGAGCGTGACGTTTTTGAAGCATAAATTTATAGCCAAGAGATACTGGAAGGATCAGAGCACGGCCATGGGTCAGTCCGACGTGATGGCAAAATCCTTTGACGATGTGATAAATTTGAGCCTGGGGGATCCTGATCTGATAACCGACGACATTATCATCGAAGGAGCCTTTAAGGACGCAAAGGCGGGACATACCAAGTACACCGACTTCAGGGGAGATCCTGAGCTGAGAGAGGAAATCTGCAAATTCTATAAGGACGAGTACGGCATGGACGTGAAAGATGAAGAGGTGTTCGTCTGCGCGTCTGGGTGCCTTGCAATGTATCTGGTTCTTGAGGCGATTCTGGACGACGGAGACGAGGTAATCATGCAGGCCCCGTATTTCACGCCTTATCCGCAGCAGGTGGAGCTGGCGAGAGGAATTCCAGTGGAGCTTCCGACATATGAGGAAGAGGATTTTCAGATAGATACGGGAAGGCTTGAGAGCCTTATTAACGAGAGGACAAAGGCGATAATCATCAACTCTCCCAGCAACCCTACGGGAAACTGCCTGACCGTAGAGACCATGGAGAAGATTGCCGCCATCGCCAAAAAGTACGACCTCATAGTCATATCCGACGACATCTACACGTCCTTCAGCTATCAGAACCCGTTCGTGCCTATCGCATCTCTTGCGGGAATGAAGGAGAGGACCATCGTCATAAACTCCTTCTCCAAAAACTTCACCATGACGGGCTGGAGAGTGGGCAATATCATAGCTCCCGACTATATCATACAGATAGTGCAGCAGATAAACGAGAACGTGGTTTTCACCGCGCCGTCCATCTCCCAGAGAGCGGCCATCTACGCCCTGAGAAACAGAGACATTATCCAGCCGCCGATGATAGAGGAGTACAGAAAGAGAATGTTCTACGCTGCCGAAAGGATCAACGAAATTCCGAAGCTTTCGGTAATCTATCCGCCAAAAGGGAGCTTCTACCTCTTTATGAACGTAAAGGACAGCGGTCTGACGTCTGTGGAGGCGTGCGACCTGATTCTGAAAGAGGCCCACGTTCTCATGCTTCCGGGCAACGCCTTCGGAAACTGCGGAGAGGGGTATGTGCGCATAGCCTGCACCGTAAACGTTGACACCTTGAAGGAAGCCTTTGACAGAATCGAGAAGATAAAGGAGTTTCAGGTATAAGGAGAGAATTCTCACATGGACGATAAGAATTTGAACGAGAATAAACCGCCCGTCGAAAGGGACGAGGGAAGAACCATATACACCTACGACAAAGGCGCCGCAGAGGAGACGAAGACGGCCTACGCGGCCCGGGCCGGCGCAGCATATGAAAGCGGAAAGCCGGGAAAATCGGGAGGCTGGAAAAAAGGCTTTGTAATATTTCTCATAATAGCCCTGGTGGTGGTCGTAGCCGGAGTTTCCTGCAGCAGAGCAGTGACGGGATTCTTAAGCCCGGCGGACGAGGAGACGTACATATACGACAGCGACTACATTGCGGAGCTTCACCTTGAGGGCACCATAACCGACGGCAAAAGCGGCGACGGATACAGCCAGGACTGGATAATGGACAGAATTGGGGACCTGACCTACGACGAGTTCAACAGGGGCATAATGCTCTACGTCGACTCGCCGGGAGGAAGCGTATACGCCACGGCCGAGGTGTACAAGGCTTTAAAGTACTATCAGGAATACACAGAAAACCCGGTTTACGTATACATGGGCTCCATGGCGGCATCGGGAGGATACTACGTTTCGGCCAATGCCGACAGGATTTATGCCAACGAAAACTGCTGGACAGGCTCCATAGGAGTAATCGTGGGAACGGTGTACGATTTTTCGGAGCTCCTTGAAAACCTGGGAATTAAGGCAATAAACATAACCTCGGGAGAAAACAAGGGCATGGGCGACGCCACCCAGCCTCTGACCGAGGAGCAGAAGGCCATATATCAGGGTCTCGTTGACGACGCCTTTGACAAGTTCGTCGCCGTAGTCGCAGAGGGAAGAGACATGACAGACGCCGAGGTGAGAAAGATAGCCGACGGCAGGGTCTACACTGCCGGACAGGCTCTTGAAAACGGACTCATCGACGCCGTGGGAGAGCTTGAAGAGGCTTACGCCGATATGGAAGATGAATACGACCTCTCCGGCTGCGACGTTCACGTTATGGAGTACAGAGAGGAGACTTCCCTTCTGGACGCTCTGCTGGGACTTTCGGAAAGCCTTGAGTCGTCAAAGAGCGATGCCGGTCAGTACGAAAAGCTCTTCGAACTCATGGAGGAAAACGGTTCCTTTACAGTGACCTACTTAAGCGACGTTAGAAAATAGGCCTTTTCAGCTATACATTTTTTATGCAGAAGTATACTTTTTAAAACGGAAAATAAAGCCATGGAATGTTAGATTCTGTGGCTTTTTTCATTGACAGAAAACTCAAATTCCTGTAAAATTTGAGTATGAGTAAAGAATTTTGACCGGTGCGGCAGGCTTGGAAGGACTACTTGCGCCGGTTTTTTGAAAGGTAAAGGTTATGGCGAAGAGATGGATCTGCATGTCGGCCCTGCTTTTTTTTCTGTGGGTGATACTTTCCGGTAAATTCGAGGCGAAATTCATCATATCAGGAGCGGTCTGCTCCATGGTTGTGGCGGCCCTGTGCCTTCCTATTATGAGGGTGAAAAAAGGCGAAAGGTCGTATTTTGTCGTGTCGGTGAACCCGCTGAAGCTTTTCGCCTACTTCCTCTGGCTGGTGAAGGAGATATTCTTTTCCGCCATCGACGTGTGCAGAGCCATATTATCGAATAAGCACATTTCACCTCAGCTGGTCCGGTTCAGATGCAGCTTCGAGAATCCTTCTGCGACGGTTATGCTTGTAAACTCCATAATACTGACGCCGGGGACGGTGACCGTTGACGTTTCGGACGACGACGAATTTCTCGTTCACGCCTTGACAGACGGAGCGGCGGAGGGACTTTTGGAAGGTGAAATGATGAGAAGAATAGCCCGGCTTTACGGGGAGGACCCGAAAGGAGTGAAGCGCTGATGGATGCTTTTTTCAAGCTCCTTTTCTGGGGCGTAATAGTGATAGTGGGAATGATGCTCATAAGAGTATTTAAAGGGCCGGGGGTCTTCGACAGGCTCAACGGAATATTCGCCATAGGAATAAACGTCATAGTCATACTGCTGTTCGTGGGATTCGCCAGCGGCAGGCAGGACATGTACGTGGACATAGCGCTGTCCTACGGAATTCTCGGATTTCTCAGTACGGTAATAATCGCAAGGTACCTGGGAGCGAGGCTTGACGTAAGCGATAAGGACGAGGAGGAGGACGAGAGATGAATGACATTTCTACCGTAAGGCTGGTATTTGCCGTGGCATTTATGGGCGCGGGGTTCATTTTCATGTTCCTCTCCGCTCTGGGAATTCTCAGATTCCCGGACTTTCTCTCAAGGCTTCACGCCTCCAGCGTGGGAGAGACCGTTGGAATCGCCTTTACCTGTATCGGACTGATTATCTTTCAGGGTCTCGATCTGGTGTCGGCAAAGATAGTTCTCATAATCATAGCGGTAATGGTAGCAAACCCGGTTGGAACCCACCTTATCGGAAAGTCGGCCTTAAGGGCCGGAGAAGCCGAAACCGCGGGCAAAAAAGAAAGGACGGAATAGATGGGCATATTACTGATTGAAGCCGTGCTGCTTCTCTTTCTCATAGCCATAACCATAGTGATAATTCTGGACAAGGACCTTCTTTCTTCGTCCATAATCTACTGCGCCTTCAGCTTTTGCGCCATGGTGCTCTACATCATGGTAGGCGCGCCGGACGTGGCGTTTACCGAGGCCGTCATAGGAGTAATCTCCACTACGTATTTTGTCGTATCATTAAGGACGACTGACAGGTGGTGCAAGTGATGAACGGCGGCAGAAGCAAAAGGCTCAGAGAAAAGTCGGTCTTTAAAATCGTGGGAATCGTGCTGCTCATGGTTCTGGTGGGGCTCATGTTCACCATAGTGGACAGGCTGCCGGTCATAGGGAATCCCGATTCAGCGCCTAACAGACACGTTTCCGACTATTACATAGAGGAGGGTCCGGAGCTGACCCACTCGCCAAACCTGGTTACGGGAGTTCTGGCCGATTTCAGAGGCTTTGACACCCTCCTTGAGACCACGGTAATGTTCCTGGCGGGAGTGTCCGTCGCCATGATCTTGTCAAACAGGCTGAAGAGACACTGGGACGCGGGGATATTCAGAAAGGACGAAAACTTCGGCGGATATGAGGTGAAGGTGATAATGCCTATCCTCATTCCCGTTATCATAGTCTACGCCTTTTACGTTCTCATGCACGGGGAGGTTTCCCTGGGCGGGGGATTTCAGGCGGGAGCTCTACTTGCCATGGCGTTTATGCTTTACATAATGTTTGCGGACCTGGGGAAGAACAAATTCCGCATCACCCAGCACTTTACCGTGTGCGTCGCGGCCTGCGGTGTTTTCATATACTTCCTCACGGGATTCCTCTGCATGATAAACGGCGGAAGATTCCTGGAGTACGAGGCCCTGCCGTTTTCGGCGGAACACGGAGCGGAGCTTCATGCCACGGGAATCCTCATGATAGAGACGGGGGTCACCATCGGAGTAATGGCGACCATAATAACCATTTTGGAAGCGGTAGTCGAAAGGAACAGTCTAAATGGACGCAGTTAATATTTTTCTCGCCGAAAAGGGAATATACATGCTTACGGTCATACTGTTCTTTCTCGGCATGTTCGGAATGGCGGTATGCGGAAACTACATGAAGAAGCTCATCTGCATGAACATAATGCAGGTGGCGGTTATCTTCTTCTTTCTCTGTCTGGGCGAAAAAGACGGAGGAACCATACCGGTCGCCATGGAAGGCGCGGCGGGAGCGGACGACTACGTCAATCCTCTGCCTCACGCCCTCATGCTTACTGCCATAGTCGTAAGCCTGGGCACCAGCGGAGTGGGTCTTGCCCTTCTCATGCGGATCAAGGAGAAGTTCGGCTCCATCGAGGAAGAGGACATCATAGAAAAGGAAAAGGGGGAGGAAGCAGATGAGCAACATGATTATCAGTAACCTGCCCGTTCTGGTGGTACTGCTGCCGCTGGCGGGAGCCCTTTTCTGTCCGGTAATCTCGTATTTCAGCAGAAGGGCGGGAAGGCTTACGGTTATCGCCTTTGCGGGTACATCCTTTGTTCTCTCCGTCGTGCAGCTTTTAAGAATAACCGACGTGGGCAAGATAAGCTACCACTTCGGAGGGTGGGAGCCGCCTTTCGGCATAGAGTTCTCCCTGGACTCACTCAGCGCCGTTCTTCTCGTACTCATAAGCGGAACGGGTTTTGTCAGCACCATATACAGCCTGCCGTTTTTCCGGGGAAAGAGCCGCTTCAGAAGCTTCGGCTACTACTCGGTTCTGTCCCTTCTCATATGCGGACTTCTGGGTATGACGTCTACGGGAGACGTTTTCAACCTGTACGTGTTCCTGGAGATTACGTCTCTTTCGGGATACGCTCTCATAGCCATGGGCGGGGACAAAGGCGTCCTCTCTTCGTTCAGATACCTGATGATAGGAACCATAGGAGCGTCCTTCTACCTTCTCGGGATCGCCTTTATATACGGCGAGACGGGAACCCTTAACATGTACGATATGTCCGGACTTGTAGGGCCTGTGTTAAGCTCGGGCACCACCATGGTCGCCATGGCCTTTTTCGTGGTGGGCTTCGGCATAAAGATGGCTCTCTTTCCTCTGCACGGCTGGCAGCCTGCCGCCTATACCAACGCCCACCCCGGCGCGGCTCCTCTCATTGCGGGAGTCATGGGAAAGGTGCCTGCCTACGCCATGCTGAGATTTTTCTTTTACGTGTTCAACGCCAACACCCAGTACGTGGAAAGATTCCTTGTGGTAGTGGGAATCATGTCGGCTCTCGGCATGATATACGGATCGCTTAAGGCCATACGCCAGACGGATTTTCGCAGCATGCTGGCATATTCCAGCATCGCTCAGATAGGATACGTGGGACTGGGTATCGCAATCACCGGATATTACGGGCTCATGGGCGCCGTGATCCACATAATAGGCCACTCAATGATGAAGAGCTGTCTCTTCTTCTGTTCGGGGGCCATCAGATACAGGTACGGCGAGACGGCCATGGAAAGGTTCGGGCAGATTTACAGGAAGATGCCCGTGACATGCGCCGCCATAGTCATCGCGGCCCTCTCGATGGTCGGCGTGCCGCCTCTTGCGGGATTTTTTAGCAAGTGGTATCTGGCTCTCGGCGCGGCGAACATGGGAGAGTATATTTTCATCTTCGTGCTGGTCATAAGCAGCCTGCTAAACGCCGTTTACTTCTTCAGGCTGTTTGAGAATATGTTTATGAATAAGAACGTGGCCGACGGCTCAAAGGGCATAGGCGCCTACCTTGCCGTCAAGGCCGAGAAAAAGGCGGAGCGCGACAGCGTTCCTTTCAAAGAAATGGCGGCGACGAAGGAAGGCTACAAAGGCAGACTTGAAATTCCGCCTGCAATGCTGTTTGCGGTAATAGTGAGCGCTCTCGGGATTATCCTTGCGGGACTTTTCAACGCCCAGCTCGTCGAGATCCTGGGGCCTGCCATAAGGGAGGTGGTCTGAGTGAGCGAAACTATGCTTTCAGGACTTCTCCTTTCGGCCGTATTGATTCCGGCAGCGGCGGGAATCATAATCCTCGCAGTCGGAAACCACGTTCACAGAAACGTGAGAGAGGCGGTCACCCTACTTGCAGCCTTTGCCATGGCGACCTGCGTGTTCTCTCTGGTTCCTGCAGTCCTCGTAGGGCGGGAGGCAAGCCTTACGGTCATGGAGATTGCCGACGGACTTACTCTGTCCTTTAAGGCGGACAGCGCGGGCATGATATTCGCCTGCATCGCAAGCAGCCTCTGGGTGATAACCTCATTTTACTCCATAGGATATATGAGAGGCCACGGCGAGAAAAACCAGACGGGCTACTTTGCGGCCTTTGCAGGCTGCCTGTGCGGAGCCATGGGAGTGTGCTTTGCCGCGGACCTTCTCACCTTTTTCATATTTTACGAAATACTTACGGTTTCCACATACCCTCTGGTAGTCCACTACCGCGACTCCAAGGGAAAATACTCGGGAAGGAAGTACCTTATCTACACTCTCGTGAGCGGACAGCTCTTCTTCGCGGGAATGGTGTACGTGTACGCCACCTGCGGAACTCTCGCGTTCACACCGGGAGGGTTCGTAGATTTTGCGGGCTCCGACAAAATGCTCACCCTGGGAATCTTTCTTCTCATGGTATCCGCCGGAGCCGTAAAAGCGGGCGTAATGCCCCTTCACAGCTGGCTGCCTGCGGCAATGGTTGCGCCGACTCCGGTCAGCGCCCTTCTTCACGCCGTAGCGGTTGTAAAGGCCGGCGCGTTCTGCGTCATAAGACTGGTCTGCTACACCTTCGGGCCTGAAGTTCTAAGGGAGTGCATGGGAGCCGAGGTTCTCCTCTGGCTGGCAGGGGTAACTGTTATCCTGTCGTCCCTTATCGCCATTCAGAAGACCAATCTCAAGGCAAGGCTGGCGTTTTCAACGGTGGGGCAGCTTTCATACATAGTCATGGGAGTCTGTCTCCTGACTCCTGCGGGAATGACGGGAGCCATGTACCACATGGTGGCCCACGCATTTCTGAAGATAACCCTGTTCATGTGCGCCGGCGCGATTTTCGTTACGGCTCACAAGGCTGACATTACGGAGATGCGGGGAATCGGAAGAAGAATGCCGGTGACCATGGCGGCCTTTACCGCAGCTTCGCTGGGAATAGCGGGACTTCCGTTCCTTCCGGGCTTTCTCTCCAAGATGACAATTATGGAGGGGGCAAGACAGGCGGGACAGCCGGTGTTCGTGCTCATCCTGGTCGCCAGCGCCCTTCTCAGCTTGGCGTATCTGATACCAGTTTCCTATATAGCCTTCGCGGGAACAAAGGTCCGGGAGGAATATCTGGCTTACGGTCCGGGAAACCGGGGAGAGGCGTCAAAGCTGATGCTGATTCCTCTTCTGGCGGCTCTTGCGCTTGCCTTCGTCATGGGATTCTTCCCTGACTTCGGCGCGCACTTCTACACTTTCGCAAAGGCCGCCGCATCGTCTGTGTACGGAGGTGGAATATGATGCTTTTAAAATACTTCATGTACGGAATTCTGGCCTCCGGTATTCTCATATTTATAGCAAAGGTTCTCCTTTACGGAATCGCCCACAGGGACGGGGACTATTACGAGAGAAAATACGGGGAGCTGGACAGGGCTTCCTTAAGCGGAATTTCGGAGGACGAGGCTTCCGTGGGCGCGGACTCCGATGCGGATAAGGACATTCGGGATCTTTCAAATATCCCCGGTATAGTCCACGAGGACGAAGAAGGGGGTGGAGAAGATGTATGACTTAGCCGGCGTTCTCCTTCACCCGGGAATCGTGCTGATTCTGGCAGGGGCGGTTATCGCGCTTCTGCCGAAGGCCGCTTCAAGGTACCTTCTCCCTCTGGGAGCGCTGGCGGCTCTGGCCGCCCTCCTCGGAACGGACAAAGGTCTTTCGGTTGAAGTGCCTTTTGCGGGAGAATTAAAGCTTTCACTTTTTGTCTGCGACGAGATATCCTGGTTCTTCGGACTGGTGTTCGCGGTAATCGGCGTCATCGGTTCGGTTTATTCCATGGACAAAGGCAGACGGGGAGAGAAGGCGGCTTCCGCCGTGTATGCGGGAAGCGCGCTTATGACCGTGTTTGCAGGCAACATGCTTACCTTCATCATCTTCTGGGAGGTAATGGCGGTAGCGTCCATATATATGGTATTTCAGGGTAACGGCCCCGACGCAAGGCGGTCGTCCTACAGATACATGGTGATGCACCTGTTCGGCGGCAATATGCTCCTTGCGGGAGTCATGCTCCTTCCTGCGGGCATCACGGCGGCTGTGGGACCGGTTACCGACACGGACAGCCTGGCTTACTGGCTCATGTTCATCGGCATAGGCGTGAATTGCGCCCTTCCGCCGTTTCACACATGGGTGGCTGATTCATATCCTCAGGCCACGCCTGAATCCCAGCTGTTCATGGGCTCATACACCACAAAGGTTGCCGTATACGCAATGATAAGGTTTTTCGCGGGAACAGAATGGCTGGTTATTTTCGCCGCGGTGACGGCTGTCCTTGCGGCCTGCATGGCGCTTATAGAAAACGATCTCAGAAAGCTCCTTTCGTACCATATCGTCAGCCAGGTGGCCATGATGGTGGCAGGCCTTGCAGCAGGAGGAGATGTCGGAGCGGCAGGAGCGGCAATGCACGCCGCCTTCAATATCCTGTATAAGGGCGTTCTGCTCATGGCGGCGGGAAATATTTTCACCGCCCTGGGACTCAGGTACATAACCGACATGGGCGGCCTCGCGCGGAAGATGCCGGTTACCGCCGTCTGCGCGTTCATTGCGTCCTTTGCAATAGCGGGAGTTCCGTACTTTTCAGGCTTTGCCAGCAAAGCCCTCATCATGGACGCCATTCACGCCGGAGGCTTTAACATGTCCTATATCCTCGTCACCATGGCGGGAGTGGGCACGTGGCTTTCCATAACGATGAAGATAAATTACTTTGTGTTTATAAAGAAACCGGAAAGGGAGCTGCCTGCGGGAGCTTCGCCGGGCCGTGCGCCTTTAGATGACACGCCGGGGCGTGTGCCCGCATCGGTTGCGACGGGCCGCGTGCCAGCATGCAAGGTTCTCGCCATGGCGGCGGCGACGGTTCTGGTTGTGATAACCGGTATCAGACCGGAGATATGCTACGATATGCTTTCCATGGACCCATCCCATCTGTTCGCCGCGGATCACGTTCTGGAATACATAGGACTTTTCGCTGGAGCCACCGTGCCGTTCGTTCTGCTGAGAACATTTATGGCGCCTCACCAGGGAATCAATCTGGACGTTGACAGGTTCTATAGGATCACCCTTTACCGCGGGGTCTTCGCTCTGTCCGACGTGGTGCACCTGTTCTTCGCAAAGTACGCCGTCATCTTCGATAACTTCTACCGCTCCGTAGGCGACGCTTTAAGGTCGCCGGGCAGAGTGTTCGGCCTTAGGACCACCGATTCAAAAGAAGAAAACGCCCGCTCCATCGGCGAAATGGTTCACGTGCTGGCAATCCTCTGCGTAATAGCACTCATAACCATACTGGTGATGGACTAGCCGGAGCGGGGCGCGCTGCAGGAGGCACAGTGCGCTGCTTAGAGCGTGAGTTTTGGGTCTATGCGGTATTATGCCGTTTTCCCAATAACCGGTTAGTGGGTTTCCGGTAAAAATGCCGTTTTCCCAATAACGCACTTTAATAATCAGATATGTAAAACGATGTGAAATCCCAAAAATTATCGGGAAACCGCATCGTTTTTTAATTTCCCAAAACACTTAGGACATTTTACCGGTGGAACGTACCGGCAGTTCAGCAGGTGGTTATTGGGAAAACCCGCTGTTTTGCTAAAACCCAAAACCGGGTTTTGGGAAATCGGCAGATTTTGATTGAAACCCAAAACCAGCGATGAATTCATAGAGCGGCCGCAATACCGACTGGTACAATCCACCATGATTCGCAAAGCCTTCGGAGCCGGACAAAATAAGGCTTGACAAAAATATACGGGGGGGGGGGATCTTATATGAAGGTATAAGCTTTTCTGGAATATGGGAGGTGGAGACTATGTTGAAAGGTCGCAGATATCGGACAATCTTATCGATTCTTTTGACGGCAGCTATGATTTTTTCGGGCATGCAGACCGTCGCTTTTGCAAATCCCGAAAGCGATGGCGATGCAGTTCAGATTAGTACTGCAGAAGAACTGATAGATTTTGCTGAAGAAGTTTACAGCGGAGATAATTACGATGGAAAAACCGTTCGGCTTATGGATGATATTGATTTGCCGGAGGAAGGTGACTGGACGCCTATAGGAACTCAGAGCAAACCTTTTAGTGGGACCTTTGACGGAGGAGGACACACTGTATCGGGATACAAATTGAGTAACGGCAGTAAAGACAACGGATTTTTCGGATGTATCGATGGCGGCACCGTTGAAAATATTGAAATAAGTGGCGTTAAAATTTCGCAGCAGGTGAATTCATCGGGGAAGGACTGGACCCTGGGCGTGCTTGCCGGTACGGTAAAGAACGCAACGCTTAGCAATATCACCATAAAAGATGTAACGATTGATGTGTCGGTAACGGCTGCAAAACACGCTTTGATAGGCGGAGTCGCAGGTGCGGTAGACTGCAGTACCTCAGCTTTAATCGGTACAACAAAAATTTCTGACTGTGTTGTAAAGGGCTTATCCGTAACATATGAAGGCAAGGCAGATGAACATATAAGCATCGGCGGCGTGGCCGGAGGCGTCGGGAAAATCTCAAGCAATTACAAAGGCGCCACCGTGAATATATCCGGTTGCAGTACCGATGGCTTTAAAGTGCAGCGAAACGCAGGAGATTCCAGCAACTATGAGATGATCGGAGGAATATCAGGTTATACCAATGCAGAGGGAACTATAAGTAGCTGTCATTCGGCAGGTTTATCTTATGATATAAAGGCAAATGTTCCGGAGCCGCCGAAGGCATCTGGCTTTGATAAACCACAAGTATTCGGCATCTATGGCGGCGGAATAACGGGGTGCGTCGACGGCGGTATGAAGATTGCCGGCTGCACATCCGAAGGGAAAATGACTGCTTACGTAGAAGGCGGATATGAAACTAAGACTAAGGCTGCGGGTAAAACTGTACAGGGCGGATTCTTCGGAGGAATAACCGGACTTATAGGAAGCATGCCTGAAATAGAATCGTCCGGTTGGGGAACTATTTCATACGTAGGGAAAGGAGCCACAATAGACAGCTGCTTTGCCAATATAGGGTTCACGGCTGCCGACAATGAAGCGATGCGTCACGCAAGCGCACTTCGTGCAGTTGAAAAAAATGCAGATATAACAATAAAGAATTACTTCACACTTTGCCGGTTCGCAGGGGGCGAGTATGATAAGGAAGGACTTGACTACGATAACGGACACCCGCTATTAGGAGTTCCGGTTACGCAGTCGGCTGGAAACGTAACTCAATCAGATGAAAACATATTCCTGCTCCTTCCGAAAACGATGGAAGTGGGGAAAGAAGACGCACCGGCAGGTTATATAGGGTTTGATAACAATAGGATTCTTACTGTCGAATTGGATTCCCCTAAATTATTCAATCAATTCATAGGCTCCAGCGGCTCGGTAACATATACTTCTACTAACGCCACCCCGTCAGATGGCGGAAGCAGGCTGACTTTTAATGCGGAAGGCATTCAATATGTCAATGCGAAAATAGTCAACAACAGTGGTGAAATCATAGAGTTTACTTTCCCGGTGGAAGTAAAAGGAGCGACGGAGTTTACCATAGAAGCGGAAGCCGGTGAAAACGGCAGTATTGAACCGGAAGGCGACGTGAAGGTGCGGAAGGGTTCAAGTCAGAAATTTATCATAACACCGGATACGGGTTACAGGATAAAAGACGTAACCGTTGACGGAGGCAGCTTTGGCACAAAGGACAGCTACACTTTTGAAGACGTAAGCCAGAATCACACCATAAAAGCAGATTTTGAACCTGAGGAGTACCTGATAGAATACAAGGGTCTGGAAGACGCTGCCGTTCAGCCTGCCAATCCGGAACGGTATACCGTCGAAACGGAGTCGTTCACTTTGAATAACCCTGAACGGACGGGATATACATTTGCCGGATGGACCGGCACAGGTTTAACTCAGCCGGCCATGACGGTGACGGTAGAGAAGGGATCCACTGGCAATCGTGAATATACGGCGACCTGGACGAAAAACGGCTCTTCCGGCGGCTCCGGTTCAGACTCCGGCTCAAGTCATGTGATTACGGACCGTATCGGAGGCGCTAACAGATTTGAGACCGCTGTCAAAGTGGCGGAACGCCTTAAGGACAAGCTGGGAGTCGGCAGGTTCAATACCATCATAGTTGCGTCCGGCGGCGATTTTGCGGACGCCCTCTCGGCAGCGCCTCTCGCATCGGAAAAGGACGCGCCGATTCTCGTGGTAAACGGTTATAACGAGGACTACGTGAAGGCCTACATCGACGAAAACCTTTCGCCTGACGGAAGAGTGTACATCATAGGCGAAACGGCGGCCGTACCTGCAGAATTTGAGAAGAGCCTGTCATCCCACAAGGTTACAAGGCTTGGAGGAGCCGACAGATACGAAACAAATCTTGAAGTTCTGAAGGCGCTGAACCTGAGCGGCGAGTCTGAAATCATGATTGCCTCGGGCCTGGACTACGCGGATGCGCTTTCGGCTTCGGCGACGGGAAATCCGGTGCTTCTCGTCAAAGACTGCGTTTTCGATTACCAGAAGTCGTATCTTATGACTTTGGGCGGCGACGATGAATATTTTGTAATCGGAGGAACGGCGGCGGTAAACAAGAGGACCATGAATCAGATTGAGGAGCTTGCCGGCGACAGGGTTTCAAGAGTCTGGGGAGACGACAGGTTCAAGACCGCAGAGGCGGTGGCGAACAAATTCTTCAAAAACGCAAGAACCATGTACATAGCGAGCGGATGCGACTTTCCTGACTCGTTGACCGGAGGAGTTATAGCGCACGAGAACGGTGCGCCGATGCTTCTCGTAAGCGAGCGCAACTACAGCGAAGCGGCAAGATTTGCGGACACTCACAGCGTCAGAAAAGTGACGGCTATCGGAGGGACGGCCGCCGTATCCGACAAAATACTTTATGCTGTGGCAAGGTAAAAGCTGTGCGGCAATGCGCACCATAAAGCGCATGACAAAAAAGCCAACCAACATCCAACATAGAGAGCATTCGAGGTCGGTAGACGGCTTCATCTGCTCTCCCTTTTTAAGAGGTAATGAAGAAATGATGATAAAAATGTCGCTGCTTGATTTTCTCGCATGCGAAATGAAATGCGAATATCTCTCGGACTTGAGGGCTTTGTCTGCCGGGCAAAAGGAGAAACTGGCAGATGTGATAGAGTCTATCGAATCGTCGGACGAGGACCTTCACGACTGGAACGACGCCCTTGAATACCTGACGGACGCACAGAACAAAGGAACTGCAGACGAGGCAAAGGCAGCACTAGTACGTGCTCTTCAAAAGAAGTAAGCCTGCAATTTGGCAGGCGGCTTAAGTGGTGTGGGATACCGCTGTTAGAGCGCCCCGCGTCTGATTAGAGCCGCGCTATACTTTGAAGTTTAGCAAAATCGCTGTACGGCGGGCCGTTTCCTAAAGAAATTTAGGAAACAACGGGAGAAATCTGCATTTACCTAAACTGAGCAGAACGTGCAGGCTTTGCAGGGGAGGAGCTGTTTGGTCGAATCCGGTATCAGAGGGTAAAAAACCAAAAATCTTTGGTTTCTTAACGGATACAAGGAATAAAAACCAAAATGGAAAAAGAGAATCGGCGCAGTTTAGTCGTAATTATCGCCAATACAGTAAGTATACACCATTAAATGTAAATATCAGGAAAACGAAATTGGCTTTTGAAGCCCGTGAGAGCGATTTGACCAAAGTAATTTGGTTTTTCCAGCTTTAAACGGGAATTAAACCAAACACGATTTGGTTTTTCGGACCATAAATTGCAATTCGACCAATGTGGACTTGGTCGTCGATGCCATAAGGGAGAATTCGACCAATGTGGATTTGGTCGCAGCGCCGGCAAGCCGGTAAACAGGCTTTGGCAGCAGAAAAGAAAAAAAGTTTTTCCTGTGAAGATTCATTATAGTTAGTGACTTTTCTGAAAAAAGTGGTATACTATAGCTAACTAAATGACGCACCGCGGTCCGAAAAGTCCCGGTGAGAAGTTCCGTGATGACCGGACATTTTAAGCGGAGCGAGTAAGGAGGCCATCATATGAAGGTTACTATCATTGGAAAGAATTTCAGAACTTACGACAAGTTAGAGGAGACCATCGAGAAGAAGTTTGAGAAGCTTGGAAAATACTTTTCCGATGACATTGCGGCTAACGTGATATTATCGCACGAGAAAGGAAAGGATAAACTGGAGGCAACCATTAACGCCAAGGGAACCGTGTTCAGAACGGAGCAGCGGGCCGACGACATATACGAGGCAGTAGATAAGTCCATAGATAAGCTGGCAAGCCAGATGTCGAAGTTTAAGGGTAAGCTCCAGAAGAGGTATAACGACAATAAATCAGTAAGGTTTGAGGCAATTCCGCAGATGGAGCAGGAGGAGACCAATGCGGACGGCGAAATCGTTAAGACAAAAGAGTTTGATCTGAGGCCGATGGACACGGAGGAAGCGATTCTTGAGATGGAAATGCTCCAGCACGATTTCTTCGTATTCCTGAACATGGAGTCTGACAGCATTAACGTCGTGTACAGAAGAGACGACGGAGATTACGGACTGCTGGTGCCGAAATACTGATCCTGTACGAAAATCGAATGATATATTTTAAAAGGGAGACCCGGGCGAAAGGACGTCCGGGTCTTCTGCTTATCATAAGCGGCGGCGCGGGGCGGCAAACGGCGTTACCGCGGGCCGGGGCCGCCTGACCTGCGCCTGCCAATACCGCGGGCCGGGGCTACCTGACCTGCGCCTGCCAATACCGCGGGCCGGGGCTACCTGACCATCGCCGGACAAAGCCGCAGGCCGGGACCGCCTGACCACCGCCGCCAAAGTCCTCAATCCAGCTCCAGCCTCATGGAGACCAGCTCCTGCCAGCCGCATACTCTGGAGCGGAAGCCTCTCGGATTGCGGCCGAACTCGATAAAGCCCAGGCTCTCATAAAGGGAGATTGCTCCGGTGTTGTCGCTTACGACCTCCAGCTCCACCTGGGAATATCCGGCGGATTTTGCGCAGTCTATGCAGGCTGTAACCAGGGCACGGCCTATTCCGATACCCCAGAAATCCATGTCTATGGCAACTCCCAGCTCGCACCGGTGGCCGACTTTGCTCCGGCCGATGGCGTCTATACTCGCCGTTCCGACGATTTGGCCGTCTATGAGAGAGCACAGGTAGACCTCTTTGTCAGAGGCTTCCTTGGCTGAGAGAAAACGTCTCTCAAAGTCCACATCGAAGAAGCCTTCGTCGCCGTAGGACGCCAGAAAGTCCGTCTGATCGTGGGTCAGAAGAAAAATATCCATAACGTCCCGGGCATCGCCGGATTCGGCGCTTCTGATGAGGCACTGTCTGCTGTCTTTAAGGGTTACGGTCTTTGTATATTTCATTGTGTTTTACCTCCGCATGTTCGGCATACAGCATATATGGCATATATTTAAATTTATATCATCGGCGCTGAAATTTCAAGGGGTCAGCGGCTTCGGGCGAAAAACAAACGGGAAAACGTACGGGAAACTCGGAGAAGCCCGTACAAAACAGACTATCTTCACCTAAAACACACCCGCCTTACCATTGAAAAAGCATCGCAAATTTGTTACAATTAAATCGGTATTTTATCGGAAGGAAGTGGCGATGTGAGCGATTTTTTTAACAACATAGTCTCCAGTATCGGGATATTTGACATTCTCGATATTGCGGTAGTCGCTTTTATCATATATAAAATCTTGGGATTTATTCAGGAAACCAGAGCGCAGCAGCTTGTAAAGGGATTGCTGGTGCTTTTGGTTGTCTTTTTTTTATCGGACGTCCTGCACCTTTACACCCTTAACTGGCTCCTTAAGACCTTCATGAGCATAGGTATCATAGCCCTGGTGGTAATCTTTCAGCCGGAGCTCAGAAGAGGCCTGGAATACGTGGGAAGAAACAAGATTGTAAAGGCTCCGTTCGGACAGGTTGACAAGGCTAAGGCAAAGCAGATAACCGACGAATTTGTCAAGGCGCTGACCAGCTTTTCCGAGACCCGCACGGGAGCGCTCATAGTAATCGAGAAGGAAGTTTCCCTTACGGACATAGCCGAGACTGGAACGGAGATTAACGGAGACATATCGGCCCAGCTTCTGGGAAACATATTCTATGAGGGCGCGCCCCTTCACGACGGCGCGGTGATCATCAGAGGAGACAAAGTTTACGCCGCAGGTTGCGTTTTGCCTCTCACGGAAAACAAGGAACTCAACAAGGACCTCGGCACGAGACACAGAGCCGGAATAGGAATAACGGAAAACTCCGACGCCATAACTCTCATCGTCAGCGAGGAGACGGGAGTCATATCCTATGCCGTATCGGGAAAGCTGACCAGGTTCCTCGACGCTAAAATGGTGGAAAAACTGCTGCTTAACCTGTACATTCCGGCTGTATCCGAGGACGCGACGGGTCTCAGCAGAATAGTAGGCAAGCTGGGGAGGAACAGAGATGTTTGAAAATAAAAAGGTCAACATGGCCATATCCATAGTGGTGGCGGCGCTGATATGGGCCTACGTCATAGGGTCGATAAATCCTCCGGCGGAATCCAGATTCAGAAACATTCCGGTGACGCTGACTAATGCGGAGGTTCTGGAAAACGAAGGCCTTGCCGTAAGCAAAGTGAGCGCGGAGTACATCGATCTGGTGCTCTCGGGAAGCAGATCCGACATAAGCCAGCTCAGATCGGACGAAATAAGAGCCGTAGTGGATCTTTCCAATGCTCTTGAGGGAGAAAACGAATTTACCATAGACATTCACGTGCCCGAAGGCATAAGCATAGAGCAGAAATCGGTGAGCAAGCTGGTGGTCAAGGTGGAAAAGATCGAGACCAGAACCGTAGGCGTTGAAATCGTCTACTCGGGAGAGACATCAGACGACAGCGAGCCGAAGACAACTGACGTAAGTCAGGAGGAAGTGGAGATAAGGGGAGCGAGATCCCTCGTGAAAAAGGTCGAATCGGCCAGAGGAACGGTGGACATTACGAAGGTTTCGGAAAACGAAACTTCCGAGTCCATAACTCTCGTCCCGGTGGACGATTCCGGCGCGCAGGTTGAAAACGTAAAGATAAATCCCGCATCTGTCACGGTTACTTCCGTTCTGACTCACGACAAGACGGTAAGACTTAACGTAAACGTGGAGGATACGTCGGAGAACGCTTCTTCGAAAAAGTGGACAGCTCCGGACGAGATAGTGATCGCGGGAAGCGTGGGAGCCCTTAAGAATATTGAATCCATCGAGACGGAAGTGATAGATATTTCAGATGTCACGGCGGATTCGGAGATAGAAATAGTTCCGGTGCTTCCTGAGGGCGTATACCTCTCCGACAAAAACAGCAGCCTTGTGCTTGAGGTGACGGTTGAAGGAGATACGGAAGAGACGTTCACCATTGCGGATTCCGATATAAAGCTGACGGGAGTTGCGGATCAGGTCGTATATCACTTTTCCGAGGGCACCTTTAACGTGACGGTTCTGGGCAGCAGAGATGAGCTCGATGCTCTCACGAAAGATGATGTGCTTCTCGTCGCCGACGTTTCGGGAATCAGGAAGGGAGAATCGGCAGAGGTCACGTTAGCAGTGAGCATAAGAGGATCGGAGCTTTCGGCTTCGGTAAGCCCGGAGACCGTAACGGTTAAGGCGGAATAAAGGGGCTTTACGTAGTCGCGGCGGTAAGGTCCGCGAGGAAATAAGAGGGAAAGAATAGGTTTGAGGAGACATAGATGGGAAAGCATTTTGGTACGGACGGAGTAAGAGGAGTAGCCGGCACGGAATTGACGCCGCAGCTTGCATTCAGGCTGGGTCAGGCAGGAGCCGCGGTTTTGGGGAGAGAGCATAAGAGACCCGTTTTCGTGGTGGGTCGTGACACCAGAATTTCCGGCGACATGCTGGAAGCGGCGCTGACTGCGGGAATCCTCTCCGCGGGAGGAGACGTCATAAGCGCAGGAATAATTCCGACTCCTGCGGTCGCGTATCTTGCCCGCCACTACGAGGCTTCAGCCGGGGCGGTGATTTCCGCGTCTCACAACCCTTTTGAATACAACGGAATAAAGTTCTTCAGCGGCGACGGGTTCAAGCTTGACGATTCAGTCGAAGCGGAAATAGAGGAAATCCTTGAGAAAGGCTACTCGGGGGAACCGGCGTCGGGAGACGAAGTGGGCGTAAGGATAGACGCGTCCAGTGAAGCCGCGGACCTTTACATAGATTTTCTGGTGGAGTCCGCAGGAATAAACCTTACGGGAAAGAAGATAGTTCTGGACTGCGCCAACGGAGCGGCCTACAGGGTGGCTCCTGCGGTGTATACGGCTCTCGGAGCGGAGATTACCGTAATAGGGGAAGAGCCTGACGGAATAAATATAAACGACAATATAGGCTCCACTCACCCGGAGAGGCTCTGCGAAACGGTTAGAGCGACCGACGCTGACATAGGCCTGGCTTTTGACGGCGATGCGGACAGACTCATAGCCGCCGACGAAAACGGAAACGTGGTGGACGGAGACAGAACCATATGCATCTGCGCGAAGATGATGAAGGAAGAGGGCCGTCTTGCGGGCAACCGCGTAACTGCGACTGTTATGAGCAACATCGGCTTTCATAAGTTCGTGAAGGAGACTCTCGGGGCCGACGTTGACGTGACCGGCGTGGGAGACAGATACGTGCTGGAGTCCATGAGAAAGACGGGCTGCGCCATAGGAGGAGAGCAGTCCGGCCACATCATATTCCTTGACAGAACCACTACCGGAGACGGAGTTCTTTCGTCTCTGGAACTGGTGAAGGCTCTGTACTCTTCGGGAAAGAAGATGTCGGAGCTTGCGGAAGAGATAGAGATATTCCCTCAGGTTCTTGTAAACGCAAAGGTTACGAACGAGGGAAAGAAGGCGTATTCGGGCGATGCAGAAATACAGGCGGCCATTGCGGAAATAGAAAAGAAGCTCGAAGGAAACGGGCGCGTTCTCATAAGACCTTCGGGAACGGAGCCTCTGGTCCGGGTCATGCTGGAAGGCGAGGACGAGGCCGTAATAAAGCCGATGGCGGAAAGCCTTGCGGCAATGATAAGCGAAAAGTACAGATAAAGGAGAAAGCCTATGTGCGGAATAGTTGGATATACCGGATATGAAAATGCGGAAGGAATCATCGTAGACGGACTTAAGCGTTTGGAATACAGAGGGTACGACTCCGCAGGAATCGCGGTTCTCACGGACAAAGGACTGCAGGTGAGAAAGAAAAAGGGAAAAATCGAGAATCTGGAGAAGCTCCTTATGGAAGAAAGCCTTACGGGAACTACCGGTATAGGTCACACCAGATGGGCGACCCACGGATCGCCGTCCGATGTAAACGCCCACCCTCACCTGAGCATGGACGGAAAAATCGCCGTAGTTCACAACGGAATAGTGGAAAACTACGTGGAGCTTAGAGAGGACCTTGCAAAGAATCACGGAATTAAATTCATAACAGAGACCGATACGGAGGTAATCGCTCAGCTAATAAGCGTAAAATACGGTGAAAACGGCGAGAATCTGGAAAACGCCGTAAGAGACACGGTAAAGATGCTGAAAGGGGCTTACGCCATCTGCGTAATCGCGGCGGACACTCCCGACAAGATAGTCGCATACAGAAAAGATGCGCCTCTCATCGTGGGCCTGGGCAAAAAGCGCAACTTTATCGCCTCCGATATTCCCGCTGTGCTGAAGTACGTGAAGGAGATACTCCTGGTGGAAAATCAGGAGCTGGTCATCTGTACTCCGGAGCAGGTAAAAATCTATAACAGCGAAGGCAGGGAAGTGAGCAGGGAGCCTATGTTCATCACATGGAGCATAGAGGACGCCGAAAAGGGCGGCTACGAGCACTTCACCATTAAAGAGATATACGAGCAGCCGAAGGCGATAAAGGAAACCCTCATGCGCCGGATCGACGACGAGGGGTATGTAAAGCTGGACGGAATCTCCATTTCCGCAGAGGAGCTTAACAGCTACGATAAAATCTACATCGTCGCCTGCGGAACGGCTTATCACGCCGGACTTGTGGGAAAATACGCCATAGAGAAGATGGCGAAGATTACCGTCGAGGTCGACATAGCCTCGGAGTTCAGATACAGAGACCCGCTGGTAGACGAGCACACTTTGTTCATAGCTATAAGCCAGAGCGGGGAGACCCTGGATACCCTGGCAGCCCTGAGAGAGGCTAAATCAAAGGGCGCAAGGGTGCTTTCGGTGGTAAACGTGGTGGGAAGCTCCGTCGCGAGGGAATCGGACGACGTGTTCTACACGTGGGCAGGCCCGGAAATCGCCGTAGCCTCCACGAAGGCCTACACTACCCAGCTCATCTGCATGTACCTGATAGCCCTCTACTTCGGAAGGCTCAGAGGGACGATTACGGACGAATACTATAGCTTCATCCTGAAAGAACTTGAGGCTATTCCGGAAAAGGTTGAGAAGGTGCTGGAAAAGGCTCCGGAGATAGAGGATCTGGCCAGACACCTGTATAACAGGACTCAGGTGTTCTTCATAGGAAGGGGACTTGATTCCGCGGTATCCTACGAAGGTTCACTTAAGCTTAAGGAGATTTCCTACATCAATTCCTTTGCCATTGCGGCGGGAGAGCTGAAGCACGGAACCATCGCCCTCATGGAGCCTGAGACCATAGTGATAGCCCTGGCTACACAGGATGCGCTCTTTGACAAGATGTATTCCAACATCGTAGAGATAAAGGCGCGCTTTGCTCACGTTGTATCCGTCGCAAAGGAAGGAAACACGAAGATCGAGGCCGAAAGCAGCGAGGTTATATACATACCTCAGTGCGCAGACGAGGTTACGCCGCTTCTTTCCGTAGTGCCGCTGCAGCTTTTTGCGTACTATGTGGCGAGGGAGAAGGGCGAGGACATCGATAAGCCGAGAAACCTGGCAAAGAGCGTAACCGTTGAGTAGATTGGATTTTAAAGTAGAAAGGAAGTAATGCCGATGAAACAGTATGAAGTAAGAGATATGAGCCTGGCGCCGTCGGGTCATCAGAAGATAGAGTGGGTAAGAAACAACATGCCTCTCTTGAGAGGGCTGGAGGAGGAGTATTCTAAAACAAAGCCTTTTGAGGGACTTAAGATTTCTCTCTCCGTTCACCTTGAGGCAAAGACCGCATACCTTTCCAAGGTTCTCGCCGCTGCGGGAGCCGACATGGCGGTTACGGGAAGCAACACTCTTTCTACCCAGGACGACATAGCGGCGGCTCTTGCCGACGACGGCCTGAAAGTATACGCATATCACGGCGCGACTGCCGAAGAATACGAAAGACATATCGAGATGTGTCTTGAGCATAAGCCTAACATCATAATCGACGACGGAGCGGATCTTGTAAGCTTCATTCACGCAAAGAGTCCTGACCTTGCTGAAGAGGTAATGGGCGGCTGCGAGGAGACCACCACCGGCGTTATAAGGCTCAAGGCCATGGCGGACGAGGGAATCCTGAAGTTCCCTATGGTCGCCGTAAACGACGCCGACTGCAAGCATCTTTTCGATAACCGCTACGGTACGGGCCAGTCCACTATGGACAGCATCATGAGAAACACCAATCTCATCATTGCCGCAAAGACGGTGGTAGTTGTGGGCTACGGCTGGTGCGGACGCGGTATCGCCATGAGAGCTGCGGCCCTCGGCGCCCGTGTTATCGTTACCGAGGTCGATCCGATCAAGGCCATCGAAGCGAAGATGGACGGCTACGACGTTATGAAGATGGAAAAGGCCGCGCCGCTGGGCGACATTTTCGTAAGCGCTACGGGCTGCTGCAAGACCATCACCGTGGAGCACATGGAGACAATGAAGAAGGGAGCAATCCTTTCCAACGCCGGTCACTTCAACTGCGAAATAGACATGGCAGGTCTTGAGGCCGCATGCACCGCAAAGCGTGAAGCGAGAAAGAACATCACCGAATACACTCTGCCGAACGGAAACACGGTGAACGTAATCGGCGAGGGCAAGCTGGTGAACATCGCCGCAGCCGACGGCCACCCTGCGGAAATAATGGACCTGAGCTTCGCAGTGCAGTTTTTGTCGGCTCTTTACATTAGAAACAACTACAAAAATCTCGAAAATACGGTTATTGACGTAAGCGGAGACATTGATTCCCTCATAGCGAGGAGAAAGCTTGCGGCCTGGGGAATCGAAATAGATACTCTGACCGAAGAACAGGAGAAGTACCTGCACAGCTGGGAGGTGTAGAAAATGACGTACGATGAAATCAGAGAACAGGCGAAAGCAGCGGTTACGGAGCTCATAGAACATACCCATCTTAAAGAGGGAGATATTTTCATCGTGGGCTGTTCGTCCAGCGAGATCAAAGGCGCCAACATCGGAAGAGGCTCTGATATCGACGCGGCAAAGGCAGTATACGACGGCATTTATCCGGTCCTTAAGGAGCGGGGAATCTACCTTGCGGCTCAGTGCTGTGAGCATCTCAACAGAGCGGTAATCGTGGAACGCGCTGCACTTCTTCCGGGACAGGAAATCGTAAACGTCGTTCCGCAGCTTCACGCAGGCGGTTCCTTTGCCATGACAGTGTATCAGAATGCGGAGGACCCTGTCGCTCTAGAGGAAATAAAGGCAGACGCGGGTATGGATATAGGAGACACTCTCATCGGTATGCACCTGAGAAAGGTTGCCGTTCCCGTAAGAATTTCGGTTAAGAAGATAGGCGAAGCCAACGTGGTGTGCGCAAGAACCAGACCTAAGTTTATCGGCGGAAGCCGCGCAGTATACGACGACGTACTTTCGGGCGGCGACATTCCGAGGTAGGAGGTAACACATATGTATTATGATACAGAATTAGAGGTAGGACTCGGAATAATGTTCGGGCTGATGATAGTGGTGATGATCGTCGCCATTGCCGTTCCCGTTATAGTGGGCGTGCTCGTTTACAGAGATGCTAAAAAGCGTGTGGACTGCAGCCCGATTCTGTTCGCCCTTCTGGCGGCACTGGCGCCTCTGTTTATCGGCGTGATCGTCTATATGATTATAAGGAAGGATTATCCGCTGAAGCCTGAGTACGGCGGACCGGTAAATCCGGGATACGGCCGGAACTATGACTACGGAGCAGGCTACTCCGGAGCCGGATACAGTGAAGGAGCGACCGGTGAAGCGAGTTATTCCGGAGCAGGCGGGCAGAATTACGGATATGCTTCAGACGACGGAACAGAAAGCGGTGATGAAACGGCCGGAGCTTCGGACGGGGAGTCGCAAAGCCAGACCCAGAGCACCTACACCTATTACGCACAGCCTTCCGCTCCTAAGAAAAACGGTATTCCGACCTGGGCAAAGATACTCATTGTAATCGCAATAGTTCTGGTTGTCATCGGAATCATAGCATTTTTCGTATCCCTGTACAACGCCATATTCGGATACGCAAGCTACTACGGCAGCTACAGCGGAGACGGCCTGTATTTTCACGGGATAGATTTGTAGGGGATGAGGAGATACAGAGAAAAACGGCAGGACGTTATGTATGTTTATTTGAGGGGCGCCATATAGGCGCCCTTTGCAGTATTTGCGGCAGCGGAAATGGCATCGAAATTGCATTATAAAATTGTAAGACTGTGAATAAGGAGGCCATACAGCTTTGAAAACCGCTACGAAAAAAATCTGCAGCTATTCTCTCGGATACATGGGCCAGGGCGCTGCGTACAACTTTATGTCGACGTATTTTATAGTTTTTATGACGGACTGTGTGGGCATGAGCTCCACACTGTCGGGCTCCATAATGTCAATAGCGCTGCTCATGGAGGTCATAGCGGGTATGACGGTTGGAAATCTGTCCGATAACTGCAGATCGTCTATGGGAAAGAGAAGACCGTTCATTCTCTTTGCATGTCTAACCATGCCTGTGATAGTCATAATGCTCTTTTCCGCGCCTGATGGGGGAGACGGAGCCGGCATCGGAAGATTTATCTACTACCTCGTATTCAGTATAATGTTTCGCATATCGTTTGCATCTTATGAAATACCGGGAAATGCTCTCGGAGCGGAGATTGCCACCGGATATGACGAGAGAACGACGCTCAGAACGGTATCGAGGCTTTTCGGCATTCTGGGTAATTCCATAGCATACATAATGCCGCTGGTGGTTCTGGACCTTGTGACGAATGAGGCCTCGGGGTGGCGCATCGCGGCGTTTATAACCGCAGGAGTGTGCTTTGCCACATGGCTCTTGAGCTTTATACTGACGAAGCCGTATTCCGTTATAGGAACAGGTGACAGTAAAAAGAAAAACGTGCTTAAGGACATAGCCGCAGGATACGTGGAGCTTGCGAAGCTGCGGCCGATGAGAATACTCATAGTCTATAAGGCTGCTTTTGCCTGCGCCTTGGCGCTTTTTAACACCGGTACGGTTTACTACATGAGAGTTGTGGCCGGAATGTCGAATACATATATTTCGTACGTATATTTTGTCACCTCGGCGGTATTCGTCATTACCACGCCTGTGATAAATAAAATGGCGATAAAAATGGGTAAGGGACGGCAGCAGAAGGTAGCTATGGCCTTTGCAGGTGGATTCACACTGTTGTTCTTCGTTCTGAATGTGAAGTCTGTAGCGGGAATTTTCGTTTACATAGTAATATTTGCGGTCACCCAGAACAGCTTCTGGCAGCTTTCAACGTCGATATTCTATGACATAGTGGAAGTAGATGAGTTCGTCAACGGCAAGAGAAGAGAAGGCGACATAATGTCGATGGTTTCCGTGCTGGGAACCCTGTGCACAGCCATAGTGGTGGAGATATTCGGAATTATGCTGGATTTTGCAGGATACGACGGAAAGCTTATCGTACAGCCCGATTCCGTGGATATTTTTCTAAGAGTAGCGTATGTGCTTTCTCCTGCAATATGTTTTCTGATTGCAGCTTTTGCGCTTTTCAGATTCCCTATCGACAAAAAAAACTTCAATGACCTATCAGCGGCCGTAAAGAGAAAGAATGCGGGAGAGGATTATTCCGAGTTCAGCGGGAGCCTTGAAAAAATACTGAGGTAGGGCCAAATGGCATAGAAATTGCTTTATTTCTTATCAGGAAAACCTTTACTAATGAAATGCAAGGAGGGATAAGATGAAGTTTACCAGAATGATCGATACCGTGGACACTCATACCGCAGGCGAACCGACCAGAATAATACTGAGCGGGATTCCAAGGCTGCACGGTAAGAATGTAAAGGAAAAGCGGGATTATTTCAAGGAGCATTACGACTATATCAGGACAAGGCTCACCTATGAGCCGAGGGGACATGCAGGCATGCTCTGTGCTGCGGTGGTTCCGCCTACAGCGCCTGAAGCCGATTTCGGTATCTTTTATATGGACGACGTGCAGTACCTTGATATGTGCGGACATGCGACTATAGGCGTAGGCACCGCGCTTCAGGAGATAGGTCTCGTCCCGGATGAGCATAAGGATGAGTACATCATAGAGACTCCTGCAGGACTTGTTAAGATTCATAATAACTTTAACGATGACAAGACCTTCGTGGAGAGTACGTCGGTACAGAACGTAAACAGCTTCGTAATAGAAAACGAAATTCGCATCGATGTGGACGATATAAAGGACATTCCTGTGAATGTGGCTTACGGAGGAAACGTATTTGCAATCGTCCCGGCCGAAAGGTTCAATGTTAAGATAACGCCGGAATATGCGTCGAAGATCAAGTACTATTCGGCAAAAATCAGAAAGGCGTGCGATGAGGTTATAGGAAAGGATGAATACAAGATAACCCTCGTTCAGTGGTACGACACGCCTAAATTCGCGGACTCCGATTTAAGAGTCGTTCACAGCTCCGGATTCGGTTCTCCTGACCGTTCTCCGGGAGGAACCGGCACCAGCGCAAAGCTTGCATGGCTTGGAGAAAACGATTTACTTAAAGTGGATCAGCCTTTCGTGCACGAGGGCATAGTGGACGGTCTGTTTATCGGAAAGATCAAGCAGATTCTTGAAGTTGACGGGCATAAGGAATACGTTACGGAAATCACCGGCCAGGCCAGAATTACGGGCTTCCACAAGTTCGTGTTCGACGAGGCGGATGATCCGCTTGTGGAGGGATTCCTGTTCGAATAACGCAGTGTGAAAGGAGGGGGAAAATGACTAAGAAAAAAGAAGAAAATATGCAGTGGCTCCTTGAAAATTTCGGATACATAGATTCTCTGACCGCCATAGATGAAACGGGCAGGATTATAGTGAAGCAGCGCTTTAATCCGCGGTACACGGAGGAGGAAAACCGGACGCATAACATATGGGCCGTAGGCAAAAATCTTCTCGACGTTTTCCCCTCCATCAGCTATGAGAACAGCTCTCTGATGAGGGCAATTTCGACGGGCAAGATTGTATATAATGAAAGGCAGACGGTATGGAATCATCTCGGAGGCAAGGTTGTAACGAAAAACCTGACCATACCCATCATTTCGCGGGGAAACATCGTGGGAGCCGTAGAGCTGTCCAAGGATATCACCCATATAGAAAACCGCATTCCCGAAAAGAAGCTTCCGACGCAGCACGACAAGCCGCTTAACGGAGCGAAGTATGTCCTGAGCGATATAATAACCCGGAATAAATCCATGGAAGAGATAAAGAAATCAATCGTTCAGATTGCAAACAGCAGATCTTCCGTGCTGGTATACGGTGAGACGGGAACCGGAAAAGAGCTGGTGGTGTCGTCTATCCATAACTCAGGGTATAGAAAGAATAAACCCTTCATAGCTTTGAACTGCGCCGCTCTTCCGGAAAACATACTGGAGGGTCTGCTTTTCGGTTCCAGAAAGGGCGCTTTCACCGGCGCAGAAAACAAAAAAGGCATATTCGAGGAGGCTAACGGAGGTACAATCTATCTTGATGAGATAAATTCAATGCCTATGGCGCTTCAGGCGAAGCTTCTACGCGTTCTCCAGGAAAAGACTGTTATGCCGCTTGGCGCATCAAAGTCCATTGACGTTGATGTAAGGGTTATAGCCTCTACCAATCAGACAGTGGACGAGCTTCTCGAATCAAAGGCCATAAGAGAAGACCTTCTCTACAGACTTAATACCATAAGTATAAGCATTCCGCCTTTAAGAGACAGAATCGAAGATATTGAGATACTGGTGGAATACTTCATAAAAAAGTACAATGAGGAGTTCGAGAAGAACGTAAAGGGTCTTGACAGCAGCGCGCTCAGTTTTCTCATGGATAACGAGTGGAAGGGGAACGTAAGAGAGCTGGAGCACGTTATAGAAGCTGCAATGAATATGGTGGAAAGCAGCCGTATGATAGAGCTTGAAAATCTGCCTGCATATTTGACCATGGCCTCTCCGCCGGACGACAGGATTGAGGGTCTTAGCGAAGAAAACGAAATATCTCTCACCGATGCTATGGAAGCCTACGAGAAAAGGCTGATTATAAACGCGCTAAGTCAAAGCAGGTGGAAGATCGTAGATGCAGCAAAAAAACTCAAGATACCGCGCACCAGTCTCAACTATAAAATGGAGAAATATGGAATCAAAAAAGACGGGAATTCGTCATATTAAGACGGATTTCCGTCTTTTTCTTTTATAGAAAAGTATCGTCGGGGGAGAAGCCTTGTAAACACGCGCAGGTTCTGACGAATTTCCGTCAAAATGCAGGTTATTTATCAACTATTTAGAAATTTTCAGCTCCATTTAAAGGGGAAAATCATAAGAAAAACGATGAAAATTTTTGATGTGGAAGGAGAAAAGGCTGAGAAATGCGGGACCCATGGATTGGCACCATAATTGCTACTGAAATAAGTAAGATGTTTTATTTGACATTTAAATCTTCAAGGAGGTAACGTTTTATGGAAGAAGTTGTAAACTATGGTATCCTATCTTTAATACCTGCCATCCTCGCGGTAGTTTTGGCATTCTGGACCAAGAACGTTGTACTGTCACTGATAATAAGCTTGTTCGTCGGAACTCTTATTATCGCATCATGGAATCCATGGATTGCTATGCAGGACATGTTCAGCAATTATCTGTTCGTAAACATTACAGACAGCGGCAATGCGCAGACCATCATCATGATGTCCTTCGTAGGAGGCTTCGTAGCGCTGCTGGAAAAGTCAGGAGGCGCGAGAGCATTTGCATCAGCTATTGCGCGTAAGGTTAAAAGCAAATCCACAGCTCAGGTCTGCGGATGGCTGGGCGGACTGGCCATATTCTTCTCAGACTCCGGTAACAGCTTGATTCTGGGACCTATATTCCGTCCTATCTTCGACAGACTGAAGGTATCGAGAGCTAAGCTGGCGTACATACTGGACTCTACATCATCTCCGGTATGTATACTGGTTCCTATAACCGGCTGGGGCGTTTACATCATGAGCATTATCGCTACAGAGTTTGAGAACCTCGGCATTGAAGGTACTGATGTAGGTACGTTTGTAGCTGCAATACCTTATCAGTTCTACGCTATTCTCGCGCTGATACTGGTACCGCTCATCGCGTTCGGCAAGAGAGACTTCGGGCCTATGGTACAGTCGGAAATCGTCGCTCAGCAGGGTCTGACTGAGGAACAGAAGGCGGCAGGGGAAGAGGTTATAGTTTCCGAGGATAAGAAAGTATCCGCATGGAACATGGGACTCCCTCTCATAGTACTATTTGCCACAATATTTATTATGTTCTTCAGCTGGGGCTGGCCTCGTGAATCGGTAGCAGGTTCTATGATAAGAGTAGCGCTTACTTCCGGATATTTCCTGGCTTCAATTACCATGGGAATAATGATACTCGTGCAGAAGCTGATGACATTCGACGAAGTGTTCAACACGTTTATAGACGGTATCAAGAAGATGGCCGGAATTCTGGTAATCATAATATGCGCATGGGGCGTAGGCGGAGTTTGCGGAGATCTTGGAACTTCTACATTCATAGTAGACTCCACAGTCGACATTATCCCTGCGGCGCTGGTACCTGCAATGCTCTTCGCAATCGGTTCCGTTATATCCTTTGCAACAGGCACAAGCTGGGGAACCATGGCAATCCTTCTGCCTCTGGGAATACATATGGCATACGGATTCGGAGTTTCCGAATTCATCACCATCGGCGCAGTACTTTCAGGTTCTCTCTTCGGAGATCACTGCGCGCCTATTTCCGATACTACGGTAATGTCCTCGATGGCTGCAGGATGTAACCACATCGAGCACGTTAAGACTCAGATTCCGTACGCACTGCTGGCGGCCGTATCAGCATTCCTGGCATACCTCATTCTCGGAGTTGCAGAACTTTCGGCGGTTATAGCACTTCCGATAGCAATAGCAATTCTGGTGGTGCTGTATATACTTGCAACCAAAGTGATGGGCGGAAAGAAAACGGCATAGGGATATTGCCTCAGATGATAAGGATGTGAAGTGAAACCAAATGAGAGAAATCGACTATAAAAAATACGAGGGACTTGATACGGTCATCCTCGATAAGCACGCAGAAGATACCATAGTGGAGGACTGTCAGTCCTTCCAGTGTCAGCTGGAAAATCACTGCGCTCATGTGATTATGCTCATGGAGCAGGAGATAATCACTAAAGAAGAAGCTTGTAAAATCCTTAAGGCGCTGCTGCGCCTTAAGGAGATGGGACCGGAGAATATTCCGTTCCGTCCCGGCCTTACGGATCTTTACTCCAATATAGAAGAGTGGCTTATAGATGAACTGGGCATAGAAACCGGCGGAAAGGTTCATACGGGACGTTCGAGAAACGATCTCAACTCCAGTGTTGAAAGAGTATACAGCCGGAGAGTAATACTTGAGGACATAGAAGCGCTGCTCCTTTTGATGAAAACGCTTCTGAACGAGGCAGAAAAGCATAAGGAAACCGTAATACCTGCCTATACTCATCACTCTCAGCAGGCTCAGCCGATTACGCTGGGACATTTCTACACCAGCTGCTTCCAGGCCTTCGTAAGAGACGCGGAGCGCATTATGGAATCCTACAAGAGGGTGAACAGAAGCACCATGGGAGGAGCCGCCATAGCTACCACAAGCTTCCCTATAAGCAGGGAAAGAACGGCGGAACTTCTCGGATTCGACGGATATCTGGTAAATTCCATGGATGCTACGGCAACGGTGGACTTTGCCTATGAGCCTGCAGCTGATATGGCAATCTATTTAAACAATGTAGGGCGTATGATAGAAAGCCTGCTCCTGTGGAACCTTAATGAGGTTGGAATTTCCCAGCTGGCTTTGAAATACTGTTCCTACAGCACCATAATGCCGCAGAAGAGAAATCCGGTATCTCTTGAGACTCTGAGATATTCGGGAGAGTGGACTTACGGAGCGCTTCAGACCATGCTTGCATGTATGAAGGCGTATCCGCAGGGCAACGGTCGTGAACCGGGATTCGTTGTGAGTCTCTGGTACGAGATTGCTGAAAAGATGAAGCAGAGCACCTATCTGCTTGAAGGAATAGTAAGAACTTTAGAGGTGAATAAGGAAAGAGGCCTTGAAGTGACGAAAATGGGCTTCTGTACCGTTACCGATTTAGCCGATTCCATGGTGAAGAATCTGGGACTTTCCTTCTCGGCCGCGAAGAAGATAGTCGGAAAGATGGTTGTTATTGCTCATGAGGAGAATATATCCATCGATGAGGTAGACAGCGCTCTCGTAAAGAGAGCTGCCAAAGAGGCTCTGAATATGGACGTGGATATGGACGATGAACTTATACGCCATGCCCTTGATCCTGTGGAAAACGTTATGAGACGCGATATTCCGGGCGGACCGAGTCCTGAAAGAGTTCAGGAAATGATAGACGCAGGCTGGAAGAAGGTCGATGAGCTGGAAAGAGAATGGCTTGCCAGGGTTCAGGCTGACAAGGAAGCGTCCGAAAAGCTCATGAGCATGGCAAAAGCCTTAGCATCGGAGGTTTAGAAAATGACACTCAGCAAGATACTGGCTGATTTCGTAGCCGACAGAGATGACTTTTCCGAACAGGCGCGTTATCTGGCAAAGAGATCTATAATAGATTCTACGGGAGCTATGATTGCCGGATGCAGAACTCACTGCGCTGAAAACGCCTTTCGCCTTGCGTGTCGCGGCGGAAACGCTACAATCGTCGGCTTCGGTAGAGGATACATACCGAGAGATGCAGCCTTTGTAAACGGAATAGCAGGTCACGAACTGGAGCTTGACGACACGGCGTCGTCCAATCTGGGGCACCCGACCATCGCCGTGCTTCCTTCGGTTCTGGCTCTGGGAGAAGAAAACGAATGCTCTGGTGAAAAGGTTCTCAAAGCTTTCATTCTGGCAACAGAGGTGGAATGCAAAATCGGCAGAATCTGCGCTAAATACCTTCACGAAAGAGGCTGGCACGCCAGCAGCATAACGGGAGTTATCGGAGCGGCTGCAGGCAGCGGATATATTCTGGGGCAGGATGCGGAAAAGCTCATGCACACCATAGGCATAGCTGCGTCTATGGCGTCGGGTGTAAGAGAGAATTTCGGAACGGCCACAAAATCCATCCACATAGGAAAGACCGCATCTGACGGAGTATACGCTGCCCAGCTTGCCGATGCAGGCTTTGACTCGTCGCCTTCCGCTCTCGACGGAAAGGAAGGATATCTTTTTGAGTATTCAACAAAGAGGTTCGAAGAGTTCGGAGACGATTTTGCAAAGACGTTGGGAAACGACTGGGATGTATGTTCGCCGGGATTTGCCATAAAGAGATACCCGTCTTGCAGCAGCACTCACAGAGCCGTAGACGGGCTGGTAGACATCATAAATGAAAACGGTCTTAAGGCTGCCGACATTAAGAGTATAACCTGCGGACTTTCAAAGCCTGCAATGAGAGAACTGGTTACTCCTTATCCGAAAAACGGAGAGGAAGCGAAGTTCAGCATCGGATTCCAGATAGCACTTTATCTGAACGGTGTGGAAAATATGCCGAACAACTATACCGAGGAAGTAATATTCAGGCCTGAGATCCAGGACATCATAAATAAGACTTCCATGTACAATAAAGAAGACTACGATGATCTTCCTTCTGATATGGGCGTCGGACCGGCCTTTGATACTATCGAGACCGTAGACGGCAGAGTTTTGACGAAAGAGCAGGTATTTCCTGTAGGACACCTTACCAACCCGATGTCAGATGAAGAGCTGTTCCAGAAGTACATGAAGTGTACGGACGGAATTCTTCCGAGGGATAAGGCTGAGAAGATTCATGAGATGCTGTCAGACATGGAAAAGGTTGATGACATAAGAAAAATCATGGAGCTTATGTATTAGAATCAGTAAGAATTATAAAAGGCCGGGGGATTTAGCAGGCAATGCGCCAAACCTTCCGGCCCTTTTCTTTTTTTGTCTGATATGTGTAGGACCTGACGTTCACACCCCTATATGTCGAATATCTCCAAACACCGCCTGAGTATCCCGTTCATGTGGGCGATGAGGGTGCCGTAGTTGGTGAACGGAACTCCGGCGATGAGAGAGCGTTCCATGCGGTACATGACTTCACGCTCGTTGAGCATACAGCCGCCGCAGTGGACGATCAGCTTATACCCTGAGAGATCGTCCGGGAATTCGCCGCCGGAGGTGAAGGCGAACTGGGGTTTACATCCGGTGAATTCTCTTATCCATCCCGGGAGCTTTACGGTGCCTATGTCCTCACACTGGCGATGGTGGGTGCAGCCCTCCGATATGAGAATTTTGTCTCCGTCCTTTATGCCGGAAAGAGCGAAAGCGCCTTCGGCGGCGGTGTCCAGGATTCCCTTAAACCGCGCGAAGAGTATGGAGAAGGACGTCAGAGGAATGTCCTCCGGTACCAGCCTGCTTACCTTGCCGAACACCTGGCTGTCGGTGATGACTGCGGCAGGCTTTTCCCTGAGAGCGGAAAGGGCGGCAGGAAGCTCATCCGGCTGACATACCATAGATATGGCGTGGCCGTCCAGAAGATCCCTTATGGTCTGAACCTGAGGGAGTATGATTCTTCCCTTAGGAGCGGATTCGTCGATAGGAGTTACGAGAACCACTACGCTGCCGCGGGGGATGAGGTCGCGTATGAGTTTCTTATCCTCGGATACCGGTTTTGCGATTTCGGCAATCTTCTCCTTCAGTTCGTTAATGCCCTGGCCGGTGAGTGCGCTGACGAGGACGAAAGGAATGTCCGGGTTCTTGTAGCGGAGATCGTCAGCTCCGCTGGCTCCCGCGCCGCTTCCGCCTGCCGAAAGGGATTCCATTGCAAGGTCAACCTTGTTCAGGGCGACGATAAAAGGAATTTTTCTCTCCCGGAACCTGTCGATGAGCATTTTGTCGTCGTCGGAAAGACCGATGAAGTTATCCACCACCAGCACGGCGACATCGGTTCTGGTGAGGATGCGGCGGGCGCGCTTAACCCGCTCGGCTCCCACGCTTCCGGAGTCGTCGATGCCCGGCGTGTCGATGATAAGCACCGGCCCTAAGGGCAGAAGCTCCATGGCCTTGGTGACCGGGTCGGTGGTGGTGCCCTTTACGTCGGAGACGATGGATATATTCTGGCCGGTGACGGCGTTTACTACACTGGATTTACCGGCGTTTCTCCTGCCGAAGAATCCTATGTGGACTCTGTTGGCGGAAGGGGTTCTGTTAAAATCTGAAGTCTCTCTTGCCATGTTCTATCTCCTGAATGTATTCTGCTGCGATTTTGCGGACCTTGTCGTTAGGAATCCTAGGAAGCTCCTTTTCTATGAGAGCCTCTCCTACGGCCTTTGTCTCGGGACGGGCGTAGTCTGTCAGGTACTCCTTCAAAGTCATCAGTGCGTTGGGGTGGCAGCAGTTTAAGATCTGGTTATTTTTGCAGAGGGTCATGAAGCGGTCGCCTGTTCTGCCCTCTCTGTAACATGCGGTGCAGAAGCTCGGGATGTAGCCCAGATCCATGAGCCACTTCACCACTTCGTCCAGGGTGCGGTTATCGCTGACGTCGAACTGGGCGGAATTTTCTTCCTCAGGCTCCGGTTCGTCGTATCCGCCTACCGATGTTCTGGAACCGCCGGAAATCTGGGAAATTCCAAGATGAAGAGCTTTTTCTCTCATGGCCTTGTTTTCGCGGGTCGACATTATCATGCCGGTGTAAGGAACCGCGATTCTGATGATGGCGATGATGCGGGCGAAGAGGTCGTCGGTGATTCCGCCGTCTACTCCTCCGTCAAAATCAGCAGGATCTATGTCGTCTGCGTGGCGCACTCTCGGAACGCTGATGGTGTGCGGGCCCACGCCGTGAACGGCTTCCAGGTGCTCTGCGTGCATCAAAAGTCCGCAGAGTTCATAGCGGTAAAGCTCCAGACCGAAGAGAACGCCCAGGCCCACGTCGTCTATGCCGCCTTCCATGGCTCTGTCCATGGCCTCCGTGTGCCATGGGTAGTTATGCTTAGGGCCTGTAGGATGGAGCTTTTCGTAGCTTTCCCTGTTATAGGTCTCCTGGAAGAGGATGTACGTTCCGATGCCTGCTTCCTTCAGCATTCTGTACTCTTCCACGGTGGTGGCGGCGATGTTTACGTTTACTCTTCTGATGTCGCCGTTTTTATGGTGGATGGAGTACACTGTCTTTATGGATTCGAGTATGTAGTCGATAGGGTTGTTGACAGGATCTTCACCTGCTTCCAGAGCCAGACGCTTATGACCCATGTCCTGAAGGGCGATGACCTCGCGCCTTATATCTTCCTGAGACAGCTTCTTTCTGGCTATGTGCTTATTCTGGTGATGGTATGGACAGTAGGTGCAGCCGTTGACACAGTAATTGGAAAGGTAGAGGGGCGCGAACATTACTATGCGGTTTCCGTAGTAGTCCAGCTTTATCTTCTCCGCCAGCTTAAACATCTCGTCGATGATCTCGGGGTCCTCTACCTCCAGGAGGAGAGAAGCTTCCCTGTGGTCGAGACCTTTTCCCAGAGCAGCCTTATCCATAACCTTGCGGATGAGTTCTTTGTTGTCTTTGTTTTCTTCGGCGAATTTAAGTGAATCCATTATTTCGTCATGGGATATGAATTCGTCGGCTTTCATGGATTTTGGATCGTACATATTTTCTTCCTTTCTGAGTTACCTGATATCGTTACACTCTGTCTATATATTCCGGGGCGTCTCCCCGGTCAGTGACTATCTCAAAGCCGATTTCGGCCATGGATGCCTTCAGCTCGGCCAGGTTTTCCGCAGCCTCGCATCCGGTATTCAGCTTATTATCGTAGAGGTTGTATTTCTTTCTGGCCGACTCCGGAGAAAGATTAGGCATGATGACGTTGGCTCCTGCCAGGATTCCTCTGGCCCGTCCGTCGCTGGCGGCGGTGCCTAAGGCCGTGGTGGCAGGCAGAAGCAGATCCGGCCTCATGAGTCTGATTATCGAAAGAAGCCTTAAGGTCAGCTCCGCAGAACCTTTTGCCTCATGCTCAAAAGGTGTGCCCTTTGCGGGGATGAAAGGTCCGATGCCCACCATGGCAGGTCTGAATTTCCAGATGAACTTAAGATCATCTATGAGATTACCTGTGGTCTGATGAGGGGAGCCTACCATGAAACCGCAGCCTGCCTGATACCCCAGAGCCTTCAGCTCGGCCAGACAGTTCATCCTGTTTTCAAAGCTCATTTCGCCGGGGTGAAGCTTTCCGTAGTGACAGGGATCTGCCGTTTCGTGACGGAGAAGAAACCTGTCCGCACCGGCATCCTTCAGCGCCTTATAGCTTTCCCGGCTTCTTTCACCGACAGAAAGGGTGATGGCGCAGTCAGGAAACTTTTCCCGGATGGCGGATACTGTATGCACCAGACGGGAATCCGTAAAGTAAGGATCTTCCCCGCCCTGAAGGACGAAGGTCCGAAAGCCCAGCCCGTATCCGGTCTCGCAGCAGCCTAAGATGTCATCATCTGTCAGCCTGTATCTGGCTATGTCCTGAGATCTTCTGATGCCGCAGTAGAAGCAGTCGTTTCTGCAGAAGTTGGTGAACTCGATGAGACCGCGTATGTAGACCTTGTTTCCGAATACGGAGTCGGCGGCCTCTCTTGCCAGCTTCCTTATGATTTCGGCTTCTGATCCGGTCATTTCGCATATGAGATATCGTAGCTCGCCGTCCTCCGGCAGCAAACCCCTATGAAGTTTTTCTGCGATGCGTTCAGCTTTTGTCATAGTCTAAAACCTCTTATACTCCATTATACACATTTTGACCGGTGTTATACACATTAGAATGTTAATTTTTTAATGGTAATTTTTTTACAGGGTTAGGGATTTATGATATACTGATATATATTTCTGGTGAAAGGGAAAGACGAAGGAAAAGGTTATGTATACATTCAATGCTGAAAAGGTAAAGGACGAAATAGTCCTGTGGATAAGGGAATTCTTCGACAAAAACGGCAAAGGCTGCAACGCGGTAGTGGCCGTAAGCGGCGGAAAAGACAGTTCGGTGGCGGCGGCCCTGTGCGTTGAGGCTCTGGGAAAGGAGCGGGTTTTCGGCGTGCTCCTTCCTAACGGCGAGCAGGCGGACATAGACGCATCAAAGGCGCTGGTTTCCCATCTGGGAATAAACCATGCTGTTATAAATATAAAGGACAGTTTCGACGGAATGATGAACGCTCTGGCCGGCAGTCTGGACGTTGAAATCTCTAAGCAGACCAGGACGAACCTTCCTGCAAGGCTCAGGATGTCGGCTGTATACGCGGTGGCACAGTCCATGAACGGACGGGTGGTTAACACATGCAATCTCTCCGAGGACTGGGTGGGGTACTCCACCAGGTATGGCGATGCGGCAGGCGATTTCAGCCCCCTTTCTCACCTGACTGTGCAGGAGGTGAAGGCTGTGGGCACAGTGCTGGGCCTTCCTGATTTTCTGGTGCATAAGACGCCTATAGACGGACTTTCAGGCCTCACCGACGAGGAAAACCTGGGCTTCACATACGCGGTCTTAGACAGGTACATCAGAACCGGAGAGTGCGACGATCCGGATGTTAAGGAGAAGATAGATAATAAGAGAAAGTGGAATAAGTTCAAGCTCAGCATGATGCCGGCCTTCGAGTACGACGGGCCGGTGCTGGCATACGACGGGGAGGAATAGAAGACATGGGACTTTGCATAGATTCCAGAAAGGTTAAAGAGGGGGACGCGTTTTTCTGCATAATCGGAAACGAGACAGACGGCCACCTTTTCATAGACAGCGCCGTGGCGGCAGGGGCAAAGGCTGTGATTCACAGCCGCGAGATTCCGGAGGAAAAGAAGCACCCGGGGGTGAAGTACTATAAGGTGGACGACACGGTTACGGCTTTAAACGAGGCGTGCCGCGTATACTTCGACGATGTTTCTTCCAGGCTCACCGTATTCGGCGTTACGGGAACCAACGGGAAATCCACCATAACCAAGATTATAAAGCAGATTTACGACAGAGTTCAGCCCTGCGGCTATATCGGAACCATAGCCACGGAATTTAAGGATTACCAGCTGGAAGGGGGTCTCACCACGCCTGATGCTGTCAGCCTTCATGAGTCTCTGAAGAAGATGTACGACATGGGAGCAAAGGCTGTAGCCCTGGAGGTAAGCTCCCAGGGCCTTTCCATGGGCAGAGCCGACGCTGTGGACTTTGACTGCGCCATATTTACCAATCTGACCCACGATCACCTGGACTATCATAAGACCATGGATGAATACTTCGAGGCGAAGAAAAAGCTCTTCCGCGGCCTCAGGCCGGACGCCTTCGCCGTGCTTAACGCAGACAGCGATACACTGGAGCCGCTGAAAGCCTGCACAAAGGCGGAGTGCATAACCTACGGCATAAAAAACGAGGCCGATTACCGTGCGGTAAACGTCAGGTGCCACGCTCACGGCAGCGAGTTCGAGCTTCTTCACGACGGAAAGACGTATAACTTTACCACCAATCTGGTGGCGGAGTACAACGTATATAATCTTCTGGCGGTCATCGCGGCCCTCCATCACTACGGCGTTTCCATGGACCTTCTCATGGAAGAGTCAGGGCATATAAACCAGGTGCCGGGAAGGGCCGAACTGATAGACGAAGGCCAGCCGTTTACCGTAATAGTGGATTACGCGCACACCCCTGACGGCTACGAGAAAATCCTCGGCTACGTCCACGGATTTCTCGCAGGAAACGGCCGCCTGATATCCATGTTCGGAGCGTCCGGAAAGAGGGATGAGAGCAAGCGCCGGGATCTGGGTGCTGTCGCTGACAAATACAGCGATATTATCATTCTGACCGAAGAGAATAACCGGGACTCCGACCCTAAGACCATCACCGATCAGATAAGGCCGGGAATATCCCCGGATACTCCGGTAAGATTCATACCGAAGCGTGCAGACGCCATAGAGGCGGCGCTGAGAGAGGCCCGGCCGGGAGACTGCGTGGCCCTTCTGGGTAAAGGCGACGAGCCGTATCTTTATATCGGCGCCGGAAAAGTGAAGTGGCCCGGCGACAACAACGTGGCCAGAGAAGCGCTTCATCGGATGGGCTACGAAAAACAGTAGACATACAGTGAAATTTTCAGTATAATCAAGGCACAGAGCTTTAACTACAGGCGAGCAGGTAGGACTATGGGAAATCTTGAAATTTACCTTGACAGAGGGCGAAAAGAGTCCATAATCAGACAGACAGACGTAAATCTGTATGTTTTTCCTGCGATAAATTTAAACCAACCGGCAGCAGAGGCACGCCGGGCCATGCGGAAGATCCGCACGGCCCGACGTGCCTTTTTTTCGTTTTTTAAAGGCTTCATCTGAGGCCGCTTTTTTACAGGCAGATCGTGACCGACCGGTCGATTATTCAGGAGGTGATCATCATTAAGACGAGTCAGAACAATGAGCGAAAGAAGGAGTTTCTGGAAAAGTGCTTCGATGTATGCTGCAGAAACGGCCTTGAGAACACCACCCTTCTCATGCTTTCGCAGGCCTGCGGAGTAACCAACGCTACTCTGCTGTACTACTTCGAGACCAAGGACAACATCATCATAGAAGCCACCGCCTACTGCATGGCAAAGGTGGAGGATGAGTTCATGGAAAGGGCGCCGGAGGATTATGGAGACATAGAACGCTTCTTAAATGAGATGCCGTACATTACGGCGAAGCTTCACGGAGAGAAATACCGCTTCATGTATCAGGTGTACGCAAGTCCAAAGTACCACGAACAAGGGATCGAATTTTTTCAGGGAGTAAACGTGCGATACCGCAGATATGCGGAAATGCTCTCAGAAAAGCTGGGGATGCCGGCAGACATCGTCCAGGGGATGATATACATATTCGTGAGAGCCAGCGTCCACTACGCAATGTTCGGAGACGAGGAATATCTGAAGCTTCAGCTTAACATCATAAGGGAGATACTTCCGATATATGCCGGAAGAGGCAGAAAAGGATCAGGAAAGGAGGAAGAAACCACATGAGAAAGAGGATATTAAGCATCATTACAGTTCTAGCCCTGTGCTTAGGGCTGCTCCCGGCCACGGCCTTTGCCGAGGGGGAGGCGGACAGCGGCACGCCACCAGTGCAAAGCGCCCTGTGCGAACATCACCCGCAGCACGACGAAGCCTGCGGCTATGTTCCCGCAACAGAAGGAACGCTCTGCACCTTTGTCTGTAAAGTCTGCAATGCACAGGACAGCGGGAACGCTGAGGATTCGTCCGACGCACAGCCGGAAGAATGTACCTGTGAAACCCTCTGCACTGAGGAAGAAGTCAATGGGGATTGTCCGGTCTGCTCTGCGGAGGGTGCCGAACTGGATAAGGCTTGCATTGGCGCTGCCCCGGTGTTAGCGGCTGCCGCGCCTCTGTCCAGTGAACACTCCAGCCATGATGGATGGAAAACACTTTCAGGAACGATAAATAAGCTTGGATTACCATCTGGCAATTATGTGCTTACCGGCGATGTGACCTTGGGGAATTTTCTGTGGTGCGATGAGAGTGTAACAATATGTTTGAATGGGCACAAGATTAATGGAAACACGATGCAAAGATTAACTGTTTCAACAATCTGCGACTGTACAGGGCGTGGGTATATTTATGATGCGGAGGTGAGGAACAGCTCTCTGTCAAATGTGAACTTGGACAACTGCGTGATAATGGGATCAGCAACGATAGACGGTCATACCAATATTTATGAAGGATGCACGATCGAAGCTAGTGCCGATGAAAGTATCACTATCAATTTGAATACTACTATCACATCGGGTGTTGAAATCGTGGTGGATGGATCCGGCATCCTTTCTCTCAATGGAGCCAATGTCCAAAGTGCAATCGATGTGAAAAATGGCACCTGCAACATTAGTGGTACCACCGAAATCAAAAACTTCACCGAAGGGGCTCCTGCGGTGAATGTAAGGGGCGGCACCTGCAATATTACCGGCGGTACCATCTCCAGCCCCATCGAGGTAAGTGAGGGAACCTGTAACATCACCGGTGGTACCATAAAAGTCTATGATTATACCCCGTCCGGAGAAATCACCGGCGCTGTGGTGGTGAAAGGCGGCAGCTGCAATATCGGCGACGACGCCCAGATTACCGGGCGTATAGATAACGGCGGCGCAGTCAGCGTTCTCGGCGGAAATTGTACCATCAGTGGGAGCAACATCTACGATAACAGTACCAAATACGGCGGTGTGTATGTCGAGAACGGCACCTGTACCATCGAGGAAGACGCAAGTATCACTGGCAACCAGGCTTTCGACCAGGGCGGCGGAGTGTATGTAGCCGGAGGTGTGTGTGATATTTACGGCACCATTGGCTCAAACTACACCGCATACAATTATGATGGCGATGGCGGCGGTGTGTATGTAGCCGGAGGCGAATGTAATATTTATGGTACGATTTTCAAAAATACGGCAAAAAGAGACGGCGGCGGTGTCTATGTGGCAGGCGGCAAATGTGACATTGCCGCTACCTCGATCAACTATAATGATGCAGCAGGAAATGGTGGAGGTATCTATGTAGCCGGTGGCGAATGCAGGATTGCCACCCAGACAATCGGCTCAAATACAGCGACCGGAAACGGCGGCGGTGTGTATGTGGCATCCGGAGCAAAAGTAACCGTAAACAGTACCCAGGCAGGCCCCCCTCGTATCACCCATAATACAGCGAATGGAAACGGTGGTGGCGTATATCTGTGTGAAGGCGTCGAATGGAATAATCTCTGTTATGTTACCACCAATACCGCCCAATATGGTGGTGGTATATACAGTGAGGGAGATTGCAAGCTGACGATCAGGAACGGCTCCGTTGAATGGAACACTGCGACAGTAGAGGGAGGCGGCCTTTACCTGAATGATTCTCAAACAAAACCTTGCATTGTTGAAATCACGAATTGGACGATCAAAGAAAATAAGGATAATTCCTCTCAACCCAATAATATGGTCAGTCTTAACAGCCAAATAACCTATGAACAAGGATTGTCCACCCAGGATACACTGCCATATAAGGAACCGGGCAGTATTATTCTGAAAGATTCTGCTTCCTTTACCATTATGAGCGGTAAATACGAAGCAAGTGAAATC
>CALXBQ010000059.1 GCA_944386595.1 uncultured Clostridia bacterium | reverse complement strand
TTGCCCTCGACGGCAGGCTCGGTATGCAAAACCGAAAGAAGAAAACAGCCTGACAACGCAAAGCGGCGGCACAGCCCTCCGGCTGCACCGCCACCTTACATATTTCCTTCGTTATCGCACCTCGGCTTATTCTTCAGTCTCTTTTATTTTATAGTGCTAACTTGGTACAGATAATATATAATATCCGTATCAGGAGGTGGATAACATGAACAAGGAGGAACGTATTCGGATTGCTGAATCATTAATTGGAATAATTTCTGAAGACATCTCATATGATGAAATTATGAGAGGAAGAACAGATGAGACTATAAATGGAGAATGTTTAATCTGCGGCGCGCCGCTTGAGTATATGGAAAAAGGCGTAGAGATGGAATGTGAAATATGTCATAAAAAGGAAATGACACGGACAAAGTGCGCAAATGGTCACTTCGTGTGCAGCAGCTGTCATGAAAGTGGCATAGATGCGGTGATTTCCGCCTGTCTGAAGGAAAAGTCGTCAAATCCGGTGGAAATTACGGACAGGCTCATGAATATGGATTTCTGTCACATGCACGGACCGGAACACCACATTATGGTAGGATCTGCGCTTCTCACTGCATATCATAACGCAGGCGGTGATATCGACCTTGAAAAATCTCTTATGGAGATGCAGGAGAGGGGCAGGGAGGTTCCCGGCGGGGCTTGCGGATTCTGGGGAGCCTGCGGAGCAGGAATAAGCGCCGGAATCTTCGTATCCATAGTTACGGGATCAACGCCTCTTGCAGGAAGACCATGGGGACTTTCCAATATTATGACGTCAAAGGCTTTAGGCAGTATCGGCGAAATCGGAGGCCCGAGATGCTGCAAGAGGAATTCATATCGGGCGATTACCGAAGCTGTAAAATTTACAGAAGAAAATCTCGGCGTTAAGATGGAAATGACTGAAATCAGATGCAGTCACTCTCATGAGAACAATCAGTGTATCGGAAAGAGATGTCCGTACAACGCTTCTTATAAATAAAAAGACAGAAAGTGGGCGAAACGGATAACTATTCCTAAAAACATAATTTTGGGAATAGTTATGGCCAAGGTGCCGCAGAAAAGTGGTAATCGACGTCCGCCACATCATACGGTGTTCTATGGCCGCGCAAAATTAACATATCAAGATATTCTTCTCTCACTTTCATCGAGACACATACTTCATTGTAAAAAAAATAATCCCTGCCGTGGCGGCCCGACTCACTGCTTCCCAGTCTTCAGCTTTATGAGCGGCCCGGCTAAAGGATTATTTTTATATTATAAGGTTTGGTTAATATAATGGTTTTTTAATATGACCTGAGATATTACCCTGCTGTAAAAAATCGCTTAAAACGCAAATTAGAGCCTCGTTTTTACGACAATATTACAGCGGTATAACAAGCTGCTGTCCTGCGGTAAGAGTTTCAGCCGTAACGTCGTTAGCCTGACATATTTCATATATGGTCTGGCGTATATCCTCAGATCCGTCGTTATAGTCGGACGCTATGGACCATAATGTATCGCCGGAAGTTACGGTTCTGTATTCGAACTGATCTATAGCGGAACCGCTGACATCGTTAAAGCCGGCCATCGTAGCTACAACAAATACAGCCATAAGAATCACTATGGTTATAAATATGGTAAACTTTAATCTGGAAGCTATTCTGTATCTCTTTCCGTTTTCTCTGCTATGTAAAGCACCTGTCATGGTTTCACCCGCCCTTCACAAACGTATGTTCTTTTTACTGAGAACATAATAACAGAACATCTGTTCGCTGTCAAGAGAAAAGTGAACGTTTGTTCGAAAAAACTACAGAAATATTCCCGCTATAAGGAGAACTGCCAGAAACATAACATTAAGGACGGTAAATGTAATTATATATTTTGTCTTAAGTTCAGGATAATCCCCCGCTATAAACTTATAAGATATGAGGCTTGCCATGGATGCTATGAGAGTACCGAGACCTCCCAGGTTGCACCCGACCACCAGCTGCTCCCAGTTATCCGTAAATCCTGAAAGAAGAAGCGCAGCCGGTACATTACTTACAATCTGGCTTGCGAGTATTGCCGTCATTTCGGTATGCCCTTCCACCATTTCTGACATAAAATCACGAACTACGCTCAGAGATCCCGTATTACCTATAAAGATAAAGAATGCAATGAATGTGAGGAGCAGCGAATAATCCACCTGAAAGAGGGATTTTTTGTCCCATACGGCCATAAACAGGAAAATAAAAGCCGCAAGGTAAATTACCGGAAGAAGGTCAAAGAGTGCCATAATGCAGAGCGCAAATCCTGCGATTCCGGCAGCTATATCACGCTTTCTTCCTATCCGGGCAGTGATCTGAGAGGCTTCCACAGTTTCTCCTCCGGTAAAGAGAACGATTACCGCTATCATAAAAAATGAAATACCGGCGTAAGGAGCCATAATTCCGGTAATCCAGCCCATCGACTCTCCAGACTGCTCGTATATGTAGAGATTTTGAGGATTGCCCATAGGCGTCGCCATGCTGCCTAAATTGGCGGCAATGGTCTGAAGCACCGCCATCGGGATTATAAGTCTTCTCTGGCCGCACGTTTTTAGAACTTCAAGGCCGAACGGAACGAAGGTTATCAGCGCTACATCGTTTGTTATAAACATGCTTGCCGCAAAAGGCAGGAATACGAGTATGGCAAGGATAAGCCGCGTGTCCGAAGCTTTGTTTATAAGAATACCCGCAAAATACGTGAAAACGTGAGCGTTCTGAAGCAGTTTGACGACAGCCATAAGGCTGAAGAGAAGCGCCAGAGTATTCCAGTCCACATATTCCCCGTAGGCCGGATTCGGCGGCACTAAAAAAGAGGACACGAGAGCCAGAGCCACCGCAATGGCAAGCACGATGTCCTTTTTTATGAACTGTTTTAATGTAATAAGAAAACTATTCAACATATCCTAAAAGTATTACCTGAAACTGATTTTCGCCATAATTTCCGCCGGCGCCGGCGCTGTCCTTTATCACCTCGTCATATACGGATTTCATATCGAGTTCCGCAAGCTCTTGGGACCGGGACAGCGACATGAGAACGATTTTGTCACCGTCACAGGTGCCGCTGTAATAAGTGCAGTACGGATATTCCTCATTGCTGAAGCTGCCGGAGATAATGCCGTTTCCCACCGAAGAGCTGTATCTGTAAACTTTTCCGTCAAATTCGATTTCGGACATGTATTCTTCCCCGCCGATATAGTTCTTTATGTTAAGGTAAGCCGGCGTTCCTTCTTTGCATTTCCCGTCAAAGTCTTCGAGCTCCGATACGTTACCGCTGTCTATATCGCCGTCGCGAATTTCGGTCCAGAATTCCGTACTTTTATTGGTCAGAGGCTCGGAATTATGGTATTTTACGACCATATACACGGCAAGAAGTATTAAAACAATTAGAAAAACGAGAATAAATTTACTTATTTTACCGATTTCTCCCGGTTTCCTCCCCTTTCTTGAAACAATATATTCTTCTTCATCCGGATAATGTTTCTTTGCCAAAATTTAATCCTCCGTTACTTTTTCGTAAAGTTTATCTATGTAGTTGCTTATCTTTTTCCTGAACACTATGCAAAGGACGAACGCCGCCACTGCAAATACGCCGATGGCTATCATCATGCCGTAGTGTCCGCTGAAATATAGGGCTCCGATGAGAAGGCTGCCCGACATTGCGGGAGTTCTGCCAATCATGGAAAATATGAGGAAAGCCTTGAAATTCATCGAAGAAATACCCGCCGCATAGCTCATAATATCCTTCGGCAGACCAGGTATGAGATAAATGAGGAATACTATGGTGTATGCCTTCCTGCTGTTAAGCTTTTCGACGAACCAGTTCATCTTTTCCTCGGTGAAGAGAAGATGCATGGCGTCCCGTCCCAGAAGCTTTGCCAGGTAAAATGAAATGGTGGTTCCGACAAAGGCGCCAATGAGCGAAAACAGCAGCCCCAGAAAGAATCCCCACAGAATTCCGGCGGCAAACTGAAAGGCCTGACCGGGAATTACGGAAATTATGATCTGGACGGCCTGCATCGCGATATAAACGAGAATGCTTTCCGTCTTGTAGTTTTCCAGGAAAGACACTACGTCTTCTATGCTGTCGAAGCTGGTGATGAAATCCCTGTGGCAGAAAACGATGTATACCGGAATCGCAATTACGATGGTAAAGAGAAGCAGCAGCTTCAATATGGACAGCACGACCTTGCTGCGCTTCGTGTGCTTAATTGCCTCTTTGACCTCGGCCTTCTCACGGTGCAGTTCTTCCCTGACTTCTTCCTCTATTAAATTTTTCTTCTCTTTAAAATCACCCTTTTTCATGATGTTCCCCTTATGCATTTAAAGCTTTATTAACCCCTTTTTATAAAGCGCATCGAGGGATTTGATAACCCCGAATTTGGAGTGCTCGTATGTGAGTCCTCCCTGAAAATATACGTTGTACGGCTCTCTTATAGGAGCGTCGGCGGAAAGCTCTATGGAAGAGCCCTGGACAAAGGCCCCGGCCGCCATTACGACGTCAGACTCGTATCCGGGCATTGCCCACGGAACCGGTGTGACGAAAGAATCCACGGGAGCAGCGGCCTGAATTCCCTCGCAGAAAGCAACGACGGCTTCTGCGGAACCAAGCCTTACGGCCTGAATTATATCGCTTCTCGCATCTCCCGTATCAGGGCAAATGTCAAATCCCAGAGATTTATACACGCTTCCGCACAGCATCGCGCCCTTCACCGCCCCGTTTACGGTTCTCGGAGCAAGGAAAAGTCCCTGGAGAATGGTTCTTGTCTGGCCGAATGTAAGGCCGCACTCCCCTCCTATTCCGGGACACGTCATGCGGTATGATATCTTTTCAACTAAATCAGATCTTCCGCATACGTAGCCGCCGGTAAGGGCAAGACCCCCTCCCGGATTCTTGATGAGAGAGCCCGCAAGGACGTCCGCTCCCACATCGGTAGGTTCCTTGACGTCGAGAAATTCACCGTAGCAGTTATCGGTCATGCAGACGATGTCGCTCCTTATGCCGTGAACCGTTTTAAACGCTTCTTCAATCTGGTTTACCGTAATAGATTTACGCCAACCATATCCGGTAGCTCTCTGAATGCATACCATTCTGGTCCTGTCGGAAATAGTTTTCTTAAGAGTTTCAAGGTCTATGGAACCGTCGGGAAGAAGCTCCACCTGTTTGTAGGTGACGCCGTAGTCCTTAAGGGATCCCATGCCTTCCCCTCTTATGCCTATAACCTCCTCCAGGGTGTCATATGGTCCGCCGGTACAGTAAATGAGCTCGTCTCCCGGTCTTAAAATACCCATGAGGGTGATGGAAAGAGCGTGAGTTCCGTTGACTATGGTAGGTCTTACGAGAGCTGCCTCCGTTCCGAAGATATTCGCATATACCTTTTCAACTGCGTCGCGGCCGGCATCATCGTAGCCGTAGCCCGTGTTCCATGCAAAGTGAGTGTCTGATATTCTGTTTTCCTGAAGAGCCGACAATACCTTGTACTGGTTATATTCCGCTATGTCGTCGGCCTTTCTGAACTCGTCCCGAAGCTCTTCCTCGCATCTGTTCACGAGAGCTATGACCTCGGGAGAAACTCCGAGAGATTCCTTAAGAAGCTTTTCTGATTCTGTCATTGTTTCCTTTCCTTTTCCCATTCCATATCTCTGACAAGATCCCTTTTCACGCCGGCCTTATGCCTTGCGTAAAGCTGGGTGGTGGTAACCTGTTCGTGGTCTAAAAGCGCTGCAACGTCGTAAATGGAGTTTCCCCGTCCTATAAGGCTCGTTGCAGCCGTAGCCCTCAGCTTATGAGGGCTGTAGCCTCCGTCTCTTGAAGTGTGAAGAGCTATGGATGTATATTTTTTGACAAGTTCTCTTATCTGCCTTTCCGTCATGCGTTTTCCCTGAAGAGAGAGAAAGAGCGCGTCCTTATTCTCTTCCGTCAGTTCGTCGTCCCGGGGCCGTTCAAGGTCGATATAATCGGTTACGACTTCTCTTACGGAATCGTTTATGGGCATCATGGATTCCTTGCCCCGCTTTCTGTATATCTTGAATTCTCCTCTGTGAAAGTTGAAAGAAGAGACGTTAAGCTGCTGAAGCTCTGAAAGTCTCAGCCCGTATGTGAGAAACAAAACGAGAATCGCCTTGTCTCTGCGCTTTGTCTTTTCCCAGTAGGCCCTTTCATGTTTTGTCAGACCCGTACCGTCGGAGACGGCGTCAAGCATTATCATAACCTCGTCGTCCTGAAGAGCCTTGATTTCCCTCTCCCCTGCCTTCGGCACCCTGATAGGGTCAAAGCCGTCGGTTATGTTCTTTGGAAGAAGCTCCTCTCTGTAGAGGTACTTGAACATCACTGACACCGAGGATTTCTTTCTGGCAAGGCTCTTGCTGCTGTTTTCGTACACGTAGACCGCCTTGTCGGTTTCTCTGGTGTAATGTCTGCAGTAATCTATATAGGCGTTGACGTCGGATGCCTTAAGCTTTCGCATTTCGGCCACGGTGATACCGGCCGGGGTTTCCGATTCCGTCAGGGCCGTCTCGTTTATGAGATAGTCGAAAAAGAACTTTATATCGTGGAGATATGCAAGCCTGGTCATGGGCAGGACGTTACCTTTAAGGTAAACGAAAAATCCCTTCAGGAATTTCGGAAGTTCCTTTTCAAGACTCTCGCACCGGCTGTATATGTCGGCTTCCTTCCTGACGATGTTGTCGGGTTTATCGCTCTTATTATGGACTATAATTCTTTTCTGAGCCATGAAATCATATCCTCCAAGCAAAGTCTGTCCGACGGATATTCCGAGGCGTTGAAATACTTCATGTCGTCATACCGCCTGAACCAGGTAAGCTGCCTCTTGGCATAATGACGGGTATTTCTCTTTACGAGTCTTACGGCTTCGTCCAGGTCGTATTCTCCGTTCAGATATCCTATAATCTCTTTATATCCTATGCCCTTCATGGAAATATCCGACGCGTCAAGGCCCATATCCTGAAGCCCTCTCACTTCCTCTACCAGACCTTTTTCCATCAGAATATCGACTCTTCTGTTGATCCTGTCGTAGAGCTCCTCTCTGTCGCGTACGAGACATATCAGAATTACGTCCCACTTGGTTCGCTTTTTGTTTACTTCGGAAAAATCAGCGATTCTGACGCCAGCTTCGGCGGATTCTATAGCTCTTACGACCTTTTTTATGTTGTTGGGATGTATCCTTTCTGCCGCAGCCGAATCTACCGATTTAAGCCGTTCAAAGAGCGCATCCGGTCCCTCATTTTCCGCAAGGGCGTAAAGGGACGCCCTAAGGCAATCGTCCTCGGGAGGGGCGCTGAAATCCATCTCATAGATGAGGGAATTCAGATACAGTCCCGTACCGCCTGCGATGATGGGAAGTCTCTCGCGGCCCAGTATGTCAACTATGGCTGCCGTTGCCCGTTTCTCGTATTCGGCTGCCGAAAACCTCTCTCTCGGATCGATTTCGTCCACAAGGTGATGCCTTGCGGCCTTAAGCTCATCGGCAGAAGGCTTCGCGCTTCCTATATCCATGTACCTGTAAAGCTGCATGCTGTCGCAGGAGACGATTTCGCCGTTAAATTCGCGCGCAAGGCCTATGGCGTATTCAGTTTTTCCCACTGCCGTCGGCCCGCAGAGAGCCACGATTTTTTTTCTGTCAGACATGTAATCTCCGTCTATTTTAAGCTCTTTTAAACATGTGCTCTATTTCGTAGAGAGAAAATCTTATAAACGTCGGTCTTCCGTGAGGACAGGAAAAAGGATTTCTGCACGCTTTCAGGTCCTTAATAAGAGCCTCTGTTTCCTCCGGCTTTATGTAGTCGTGGGCCTTTATGGCGCTTTTGCACGATCTGGTAATGATTTTATCTATGGCGATAAAGTTATCCGGTCCTTTTCCGTCCTCGGCATACGCATCGAAAAACTCATCGAGAAACTCCTCGGATTCCTCTATGGTCATGAAGAACGGGATTTCCCTTATGATGTATGAACCTTCACCAAAAATTTCCGCGCCGAAACCCATTCTCTCAAGGACAGGGATCCACTCGCCGTCACACGATGCAAGGGCCGGAGACACGTCCCTGATCACAGGCGTCAAAAGCTGCTGGGAACCGGATTTTTTGTTCAAAAACTCACCTACAAGCTTCTCGTAGAGAATTCTCTCGTGAGCGGCGTGCTGGTCGATGAGATAGAAATTGCTTTCGTCGGTAGCGGTAATGTATGTTCCGAACAGGGTCTCTCCGATTTTCAGCCCGTCAAAGTCAAAAGGCCTGTTACCTTCGCCTATGTCAAAGGCGCCCTCTTCCATGGCCGGGGAATCCTTCCGGGCTTCGTAAGAGAATGACTCTTCCCTTATCAGGTCCGTTTTTTCAGGAACCCGGTCGGGAATAATATCTACCGATTCGGAGCGGCTTCTGATAGTTGATAATAATGTTTTTACGTCAACCTGCTCCGTCGTTACATCTTTTTCAGTCTTTTTAATGTCGTCATTTCTTTCTATAAAGACGTTTTTCTTCACGTCCGTGACCGCTTTATCCGTCGAAAGAGCGGAAATTACGGCATTCCTGATACATTCCTCGCACGCCTTCTCATCGTCGAAGCGCACCTCTCTCTTGTTGGGATGAATATTCACATCGAGAGCCGACGGCGAAGTCTCAAGATAGAGAAAGACTACCGGATACCTTCCCTCAAAGAGCCTCTCCTTATACCCTTCCATTACGCCACGTTCCATTATACGACTGTCTACCACTCTTTTGTTGACAAAAAAGTGAAAATCCCGTCTGCTGGTCCTCGAAAATGAAGGCTTTGATACGTATCCGGAAACGTATATTCCCTTTTCGCCGTAGTCTAAAGGAACGAGATTTTTAAACTCCGGCTCCTTATATACTGAAAGAATTGCATGGAGAATTCCCCCTTTTCCCGACGTGTAGAATACACTTTTTCCGTTATTTATAAATCTGAATCTGATGTCGGGCCTCGTCAGGGCGAGCTGGGACAGAAGGTCTCCGATTCTGCCGCTTTCTGCCGAGGAGCTTTTCAGGAACTTCTCACGTGCCGGAGTGTTATAGAAGAGATCCGTGACTATTATGGTTGTCCCATCGGGGCATCCCGTAGCCTCAGATGTTATAACGTCTCCTCCGTGAATAATGAGTCTCTTTCCTGCGCTGCTGTCCCTCGTTTTCGTTATAAGCTCCGTTCTCGTAACGGCAGCTATGCTGGCAAGAGCTTCTCCTCTGAAGCCCAGGGTTTCTATGGAATCAAGGTCTGATACCTTTTCTATTTTACTGGTGGCGTGGCGAAGAAACGCCGTCTCCGCCTCTTCTGCCGGAATTCCGCAGCCGTCGTCAGTCACCCTTATATACGATTTACCGCCGTCCTTTATCTCTACGGTTACGGAAGAAGCTCCCGCGTCTATGGAGTTTTCCACAAGCTCCTTTACAATGGATACGGGACGCTCTATGACCTCACCGGCGGCGATTTTGTCTGAAGTTTTATTATCCAGGACTCTTATCATTTTATAATTTCCTTAAGTTCTTCCAGAATACCTATTGCCTGTGAAGGGGTGACCTCCATCAGATCGAGATCCTTTACCCTGCGGGCAAGAGCGTCGCCTGCGGCAGAGATAAAGAAGGAAAGCTGTTCTTCACTGTCCGGAATGTCGCGGGTCGAACCGTTATTATCAGGCGAGGCCGTATCCCCGGATATTGTCGGGCTTCCGCTTTCCGATTCCAGATAATCCAGCTTGCCTTCAGCGCTTTCAAGAAGCTGTCCCGGTACACCGGCAAGCTTCGCAACGTGGATTCCGTAGCTTCTGCTTGCGGGGCCGGGAACTATCCGGTGCAGGAATACTACATTTCCGTTTTCCTCCGAAACGTCCACGTTCAGGTTTTTCACCCCGTCTATTCTGCCCTCCAGCGCCGTGAGCTCATGGTAGTGGGTCGCAAAAAGCGTCCTTACCCTCTCCTTTCCGCTGCAGAGGTATTCGACGGTGGCCCACGCTATGGAAAGTCCGTCGTAGGTACTGGTTCCCCTTCCTATTTCGTCGAGTATGATGAGGCTTCTTCTGTCCGCGCAGCTTAAAATATACGCAAGTTCGCTCATTTCAACGAAGAATGTGGACTGCCCCTGTGACAGATTGTCGGAAGCACCGATTCTGGTGAAGATTCTGTCCACTACGCCGATCTTTGCGTAATCCGCAGGCACGAAGCACCCTGCCTGAGCCATGAGCACTATGAGAGCGGTCTGCCTCATATATGTGGATTTTCCGGCCATATTGGGGCCCGTTATTATCATCATGGAAGAATCCGTGTTATTGAGATATACGTCGTTGGGAACAAAGGCTGCCCCTCCGCTCATCTGCTCGATTACGGGATGTCTTCCCCGCTCAATGACAAGCTCCGGGCCGTCGTCTATTACCGGCTTTACGTAACCGTTTCTGCCGCTGACTTCGGCAAAGGAACACAGAACGTCAAGAGCGGCGAGAGCTGCCGCCGTCTCCTGAAGCTCTCTTGTCTTTTTCATGATTTCTTCCCGTATCCCGGTGAAGAGTTCGTACTCAAGCTGATTTATCTTCGCCTCCGCGCCCAGGACAAGGCTTTCCATTTCCTTAAGCTCGGGAGTTATATACCTCTCGTTGTTTACGAGAGTCTGTTTTCTGATATAGTCGTCCGGAACGAGGCCGGCGTTGGAGCGTGTCACGTCTATGTAGTATCCGAATACCTTGTTGTAGCCGACTTTAAGATTTTTTATGCCCGTTCTTTCCCGCTCTCTCGACTCTAAAGTGGCAATCCACTCCTTGCCGTCTTTGATGGAAAGCTTCAGGTCGTCGAGTTTATCCGAATACCCGTCTTTTATAAGTCCGCCCTCTCTTATGACAAAAGGCGCATCTTCGCAGACGGCTCTTTCTATCAGGCTTCTTATGTCCTCCAGATCCCGGATTTCGTTTCTGAGTTCGGAAAGCAGCGCCGCGTCAAGGTCCGAAAGCTCAAGCTTAATCTCGGGAAGAACCTCGAGGGAACTCCTGAGGGCTATCATGTCCTTTCCGTTGGCGGAACCTGAAGCCATTCTCCCGGCAAGGCGCTCCATATCGTAGACGTTTTTAAGATGCTCCCTTATATTGTTACAGGTGAGCGGGTTATCGGATAGCGCCTCTACGGCGTCAAGTCTCATATTTATGTCCTCAGAGGCGTTTAAAGGCTCTCTCAGCCATTTTTTCATGGTTCTTGAGCCCATGGCCGTCCCCGTCCTGTCGAGAACGCCTAAAAGAGACCCTGTGGTTTTCTTTTCATACAGGGTTTCCGTTATTTCAAGATTTCTCAGGGTAGCCTTATCGAGGGCCATTCGTTTTCCAAGTTCATAGAATGTTCCGCCCGTAATCTGGGAAAGGCTCTGCTTCTGGGTCTCCAGCAGATATGCAAGGAGTCCTCCGAGAGCACGTACCGCTCTGTCCCTTCCCGTAAGGCCCATGGTTATTACCGCAGAGTTTCCAAGCTGAGATTTGATGCTCTCTTCGGCTCCTTTAAGGGAGTAATGGGATTCCGAAAGACTGTGAACATAGCCCTGAGTGGAAGATGCAATGTCTTCTGGAGATACGTAATTTTCCGCATCCTCGTTGTATATAATCTCCCTGGCGTTGATTCTCGCAAGTTCGTTTATTATCTCCCCTGCGGCCTCTGCGCCGCCGGCGGCTTCCGTAACCATAAGCTCTCCCGTTGATATGTCGCAGTAGCTCATGGCAATGCCGCCTTTGTCCGCAAATACCGACGCCAGATAGTTGTTTTCGTTTTCTCTGAGCATAGAGCCCGACGTGATCGTTCCCGGTGTAACGATTTTAATTACTTCACGGGAAACTATCCCCTTTGCCTGAGCCGGGTCTTCCGTCTGCTCGCATATTGCCACCTTGTATCCCTTTTCAACGAGCCTTGCAATGTACGTTTCGGCAGAATGAAAAGGAACTCCGCACATTGGAGCCCGTTCTTCGAGGCCGCAGTTCTTTCCGGTAAGGGTAAGCTCAAGCTCCCGTGACGCCGTTAAGGCGTCGTCGAAGAACATCTCGTAGAAGTCTCCGAGCCGGAAAAACAGAATGCAGTCTTTGTAGTTTTCTTTTATGTCGAGATACTGCCGCATCATCGGTGACAATTTCATAAATTCAAGCTCCTGTGGTTCCAGGCGTGTATACGCCGTAATTTATAATGGAGCTGCCGCATTGGCAGCTCCACAGGACAAGCTGTTTAGATTAGCTGTTCTTTTTCTTGTTGTATGCCTCGATTCCGAGTCTGATAAGCTCAACGCCTCTTCTCATGTCTTCTTTATTGAGAACGTATGCTATACGCATCTCGTCCTTTCCGAGGCCCGGTGTAGCGTAGAAGCCTTCAGCAGGCGCGAACATAACGGTTTCACCGTTGTCGTCGAACTCGGTGAGAAGGAACATGAGGAAGTCCTCAACGTTATCTACAGGAAGCTTAGCAGTCATATAGAATGCTCCGCCAGGCTTCTGGCAGACAACTCCAGGAATCTTCATAAGCTCTTCGTAAGCCGCATCTCTTCTTCCGCAGTACTCTGCCTTTACTTCATCGTAGTATTCCTTAGGAAGTCTGAAGAGAGCCGCTGCTCCGACCTGATCCACGGTGGATACGCAAAGACGTCCCTGAGCGATCTTCATTGCGCTGCTGATGAGGTCGTGGTTCTTGGAAATGAGGAGTCCGATTCTTGCGCCGCATGCGGAGAATCTCTTGGAAACAGAGTCGATGATGATAACTCTGTCTGCGTACTCCGGAACCATACCGAAGGAAGTCATCGGTCTGTCGTCGTAAGCAAATTCTCTGTAAACTTCGTCTGCAATAATCCACAGGTCGTGTTCCTTTGCAATTTCTCCGATAAGCTTCATCTCATCGAGAGTGAGAACTGTTCCCGTAGGGTTTCCGGGGCTGATGCAGCAGATAGCTCTGGTTCTGTCTGTAATGCATGCCTCGATCTGTTCTCTGTTTGCATAGTGATAGCCTTCCTCAGCCTTTGTGGTGATAGGAACTACCTTGCCGCCTGCGGAAGTTGCAAATGTGTGATAGTTGGTGTAGAAAGGTTCAGGAATGAGAACTTCGTCCCCTTCGTTGATGATGGAAAGGAAGGTCATGGTGAGAGCTTCGGATCCGCCGTTGGTAACGATCATATCTTCTCTTCCGAAATCCATTCCGTATCCCTTGAAGTAATCGGATACTGCGTCCTGAAGTTCGGTGTTTCCGCCGGATTCAGCATAGGCGATAACCTTGTTCTGGTAGTTTCTGATTGCTTCCATGAAGCACTCAGGAGTCTCTACGTCAGGCTGGCCGATGTTGAGGTGATATACCCTTTTGCCGGCTTCTTTAGCCTTTGCGGCTATCGGGTTGAACTTTCTGATCGGCGAGAACTGCATTGCGTTCACTTTGTTTGACAGTTTCATTTCTCTCAGTCTCCTTTAATGAAAAACATGGTATATTTTTTATTTCAACTCCCTGTGGGAGTCGTCAACGATGGATTTGATAAAATTGTCATCTATATTATACCTTAAATATTCGTCTTTGCAAAGATATAAAAGATACTCAATATTTCCCTTTGCACCTTTTATCGGAGAATACGAAAGACCTTTCGGGTAAAGTCCGTTTTCGGCTCCGTATCCGAGGGTTTTCTCTATAACCTCTCTGTGAACTGCCGGGTCTCTCACGATGCCGTGCTTTCCCACCTGTTCTCTTCCTGCTTCAAACTGAGGCTTTATCAGGCACACGCAGCTGCCGGACGGCGACATAATGTCAGATACGACGGGAAAGATAAGCTTAAGGGATATGAAGGACACGTCGATGCTGACAAAGTCGCAGGGTTCTTTTATGAGCTCTCTGTCAAGATATCTTACGTTGCATTTCTCGATATTGACTACCCTTTCATCGGTTCGCAACTTATAGTCAAGCTGTCCGTAACCCACGTCTATGGAGTAGACCTTTTTCGCGCCGTTTTGAAGCATACAGTCCGTGAATCCTCCCGTGGAGGCTCCTATATCTGCGCATACAGCTCCTCCAAGGTCTATGCCGAAAACTTCCACGGCCCTTGCAAGCTTAAGGCCGCCCCGGCTTACGAACGGACAGCTGTCACCTTTTACGGTTATTTCGCATTCAGTGTCATAGGAGGTGCCCGCTTTATCAGAAAGCTGACCTTCCACAAAGACAAGTCCCGCCATGATTGCCCGCTTGGCCTTTTCTCTCGAGTCGAAATATCCTCTGTTTACAAGTAAAACGTCAAGTCTCTCTTTCAAAATCAGCCGTTCCTTTCGTCTAAAGCTCTGGCGACGGAAATTGCCACGGCCTCCGGCGTAAGACAGTATCTTTCCTTAAGTTCGTCGGTGCTCCCGTGTTCTATGAATTTATCCGGCCATCCCAGGGACAAAACATGCAGTCCGTCGGTTTCGGCCTTGAAGATTTCTCCGAATCCGCCGTTTAAAGTGTTGTCCTCTAAGGTTACGTATAACTTATTACGAATACCAGCATCGTCCTTCAGGAAACCGTACTCTCCCGGCTTTACGATGCCGATGTTTACAAGCCCTGCATCTATTCCCGCATCCCTGAGTATCTCTGCGGCCTTCCTTCCGTCGGCATAAGTCGTTCCGCAGGCCAGGATATCCACGTCTCTTCCGCAGGATATGCGTATGTTTTTCCCCGTGAATCTTTCCTTTATGGATGGCTCCACGGCGGCGGCACCCCTCGGATATCTTACGGCTGCCGGAGAACCGAGCGAAGCGGCGTATTCAAGCATTTCTTCAAGCTGCTTTCCCGACGCGGGAGTAAGTATGGTCATTCCCGGAGCCGTGGAAAGATACGAAATATCGAAAATACCGTGGTGAGTCTCCCCGTCGGCTCCGACTACCCCTGCTCTGTCCAGCGCAAAGATAACAGGAAGCTGCTGGAGACAGACGTCCTCCAGTATTTCGTCGTAGGCTCTCTGAAGGAACGACGAATAAATGGCAACCACAGGCTTAAAGCCCGCGCATGCAAGGCCTGCCGCAAAGGTCACGCCGTGGCCTTCGGCTATTCCCACGTCGAAAAATCTCTTAGGGTATTTGACTGCAAAACCGCCCAGACCCGTAGCGTCGCACATGGCAGCGGATATGGCCGTAATCTTCTCGTCCCTGTCGGCAAGCTCCAGAATCTTACGTCCGAAAACCTCAGAGTACGTAACTCTTGACGGAGACAGCTCGTGTCCCGTCTCGGTATTGAAAGGGCCCGTTCCGTGAAACCTGTCAGGGTATATTTCAGCCTGCCTGTAGCCCTTGCCCTTCTTCGTGATAACGTGGACGAGGACAGGTCCGTTAACGTGCTTTGCGTGCTCTAAAACCTCTATGAGATCATCGATATCGTGTCCGTCGGCAGGGCCAAGGTACGTGAAGCCAAGCTCCTCGAAGATAACTCCGCCCGAAATTATGGCGTATTTCACCCTGTCCTTCACCTTGGCGATGGAGCCTCTCAGGGAAGCTCCTATTCCGGGGATTTTTTCTATGGATTTCTTTATTGAAGCCTTTGCGTTAAGGTAGCCCTCGGAAGTCCTGAGTTTTCCCAGATGCTCGGAAAGTCCGCCTATGTTTCTGGAGATACTCATTCCGTTGTCGTTTAATATTACGATGACTCTGGAATTGGACATGCCCAGATTGTTGAGGGCTTCAAATGCAAGGCCTCCGGTCATGGAACCGTCCCCTATCACCGCGATGACGTCGTACTTGTCGCCTTTAAGATCTCTTCCCGCCGCAATACCTGCCGCTGCTGAAATCGACGTGCTGGAATGTCCCGTGTCGTATATATCGTGAGGGCTCTCTTTTCGCTTAGGGAAGCCTGAAAGTCCGTCCAGCTTTCTTAAGGTATCAAAATCGCCGGCTCTTCCCGTAAGAATCTTGTGGACATAGCTCTGGTGGCCTACGTCCCAGATTATCTTATCCTCCGGGCTGTCGAACACCCTGTGGAGGGCAATGGTAAGCTCCACCACGCCGAGATTAGACGCGAGGTGACCTCCCGTCTTCGATATGTTTTCTATGAGAAAGTCCCTGATAGAGTACGACAGAAGGTTCAGCTCGTCGGGACTCATGGTTTTAAGATCTTCGGGAAAGTTGTATTCCGTTAGATTTTTTGACATAAACCGCTCCTTATTTAGTCCTTTCGGAAAGTTTCAGTATGAGATTTCTGAAGAACTCTGCGTTGTCGTAGTACTTTTCTATGACATTTACGGCTTCCTGAGTGAGCTCTTTCAGCTTTTTCTCCGAGTTTTCAACGCCGTTAAGGCTTACGTATGTAACCTTTTCGTGCTGCGCGTCCGCTCCGGAATTCTTGCCCATTTCCTCGGCGCTTCCCAGAACGTCGAGAAGATCGTCCCTTATCTGGTATGCAAGGCCCAGGTTTTCGGCGTAAACAGTCATATCGTTAAGCATTTCCTTGTCCGCTCCGCCGAGGACGAGACCTGCTTTTACAGAACCGACAAGGAGAGCTCCCGTCTTGTTTCTGTGAATATATTCAAGCATTTCTTCAGAACACTCGGTGTGCTCGGATTCGATGTCGGAAACCTGTCCCGCCACCATGCCGGTGATGCCTGCGGCCTTTGTGATTATGTACATGGCGTTTATGTGCCGCTTCAGCTCGTCGGGGTCGTCAAAATTCATGAAGAGGTTCTTGCTCATCACCTCAAAAGCCGAATTTAAAAGGCCGTCTCCCGCAAGAGTCGCCATTCCGACGCCGTATACCTTGTGATTGGTGGGTTTTCCACGCCTTAAATCGTCGTCGTCCATACATGGAAGATCGTCGTGAATGAGAGAGTATGTGTGAATATACTCCATGGCGCAGGCGTAAGGAAGCGCTTTTTCCGCCTTTCCGCCCGCAAATTCACAGGAGGCCATGAGAAGCACCGGTCTCAGCCTTTTCCCGCCTGCCGTAAGGGAATACTTCATCGCATCGTATAGAGTGCTGCTTTTAGGATCCACCGGCGGCAGATAGTCGAGAAGATTGTCGTTCAATATCTTAAGATATTCATCATAGCTTTCTCTCACGGGTTACACCTCGCCTTCAAATTTTTCCATTTTCTGCTTTGCGTTCTTAAGGATTTCCTCGCAGGACCGGTAATATTTCATACCCTCTTCGTAACAGCTTACGGCTTCTTCAATGCCTATATCCCTGTCTTTAATCTTTTCGGAAAGCTCCTTAAGCTTTTCCATATTCTCTTCAAATGTTCCGCTCATCGCAATTCTCCCCTCTGTCACACACCTGTTATTTCCGCTTTTGCTCTGCCGTCTCCGAACAGGATTTCAACCCTGTCGCCTTCGGAGAGTTCGGAAGACGACGATACCGCTTTTCCGTCTTTTGTCACTATGGAATAGCCGCTCTTAAGTATCTTCTTCGGGTTGTTTTCCGAAAGAACTGTTCCCATGGAGGAAAGAGCTTTCTCTGCATCGTCGATACGCTTTAACGCAGAGGATTTCAGCTCCATGATGAGATTGTCGCATCTCAGCGTCTCGTACATCAGTCTGTTGGAGGCATGGGCCTTTAGCCCTTCGATAACGGCCTTCAACCGGTTCATGATCTCCGCCGTATCGGGCGCCGCGAGCTGCGCCGCCGCAGTAGGAGTCTCCGCTCTCACGTCCGCGACAAAATCCGCAATTGTAAAGTCTATTTCATGTCCCACGGCCGAAATCACCGGGATCCGGCATTTATATATGGCCCTTGCCAGAGCTTCATCGTTGAAGCAGGCAAGATCTCCCGGCGCGCCGCCGCCTCTTCCGACTATGAGAACGTCTATATCATCGACGTTTTCGTCTATATAGTTTATGGTCCGGGTAATATCTGCGGCTGCGCTGTCTCCCTGAACCAGAACGGGAAAGAGAACTATATCCACAAGTCTGTTTCTGGAATCCAGTATGCTGAGCATATCCCTTAAAGCCGCGCCTGTGTCAGACGTAACCAGTCCTATTTTATGGGGAAATTCAGGCAGGTTTTTCTTATGAGCCCTGCTGAAAAGTCCTTCTTTTTCGAGTTTTGCCTTAAGCTCATCAAAGGCTGTAGCCGCAGCTCCCGCCCCTTCAGGCTCTATTTCCCTTACGTATATGGAATATGACCCGGTCTTCTTATACACGCTTACTCCGCCCGTTATCACGACCGAATCGCCGTTTTCAAGGAGAGTCTTAAGGCCTGCCGCCTTTTCCCTCGGCAGAAAGCAGTTTATCCTGCTCGCTTCGTCAGCGATGGAAAAGTAAACGTGACCGCTGGCGTGGTACTTTATGCCCTCTATCTCACCTCTTACGGTTACAAAGGACAGCAGAGGATCCGTTCCCAGAACTCTCGATATGTATTCATTAAGCTGTGAAACGGTTACAGGTTTAATGGCCATATGCATCTCCCGGAATCAACTCTAACGTAAAAAGCGGCATTCAGTATGCCGCCTTATATTATACCTTTTCTTGGATTGATTGAGAAGATGTTTTAGGCAAAAATAAAGTATTGAGATGTCTTCCGCAATAACAAACTTTTTACAAAAATATTACTGTAGCTCGATATAACGAATATTTGTACTTGTGATAGTATAATACCGTCAGATGTAGTAAGTACACAATAGGTATGATTTTCTTATACCTATTTCTTATTATTTATAACCGAAAGGAATTACTATGAATCACAAATTGGCAAGAAAGCTTATGTATGTTCTTATTCTATCCGGAATTGTTTTTGCTTTTGTGCTGACAGTTATATATCCGGGGAAATTTAAACTTGCTATGAGCGTAGGCGTTGCTATCAGCTCTACGGGCATACTGATCGGAGTATTATTCATAAGATGCCCTTATTGTCATACCGGACTAAACCTTCGCGGTTTCAGTCCTGATTACTGCCCGAACTGTGGAAGGAAAATATAAGGATTCTCCCGCAATTTTAATCAAAAATCGTTTGTTTCATCAGAGATTACGCCCTTTCTTATACAAATCACTTGCCATTTTAAAAGAATGTCCAAATCAATAATACATTCTCCGTACCAGTTCTCTGTCGTACTCATCTTCCGTTCCCGGCCTTAAGGTTTCCCGTACTTCTCCTGTTGACACATAACCGAGAGACTCATAGAGAGATGCTCCTGTGTCGTTATCCATATAATGCATCAACTCTACAAAAGCGGCGGAGGGGTATTCTTTTCTAAAAAACTCAGCGGCGGCTTTCATGGACGCCCTTCCGAGGCCCTTACCCTGAATGTCTTTATCCAGCATTATACGCTTAAGATACACGTAATCTTTCCCGTCCGAATGAATTTCGTGACTGCCCTCACCGGGGCCCATTTCTCTCACCACACCGTCAGGCTGAAAATAGTATAGCATGAAACCTATAAGTTCATCATCGTTGTAAATGGCTTTTGGCTCCAGATATGTAAAAACATAGGATTCTGCCAGCGAATAAAGATTGTTTTCCAGAAATCCCACCTGATCATCTCTTAGTCTCAGGTTTATAACGTCTTCAAAATTTTTTGGAGTTACTTTTTCAAATCTGATCATTTCTATCTCCTCTTGTCTTAAGTAAATAAATCCTACGATTTAATCAAAAAGAACATAAATATACTCATTATAATAATTCCGATTCCCATCGCCGTAAAAATTATAGTTACAATACCGCCGGAAACGGGTCTTTCCACGTAACATTTCTTCGGATTTTCCGGACTGTAGTAAACGGTCGTCTCACTGCCATAAGGCCAGAGCTTTTCCGCAAGAACTCGAAGATTGGCGGCCGGTCCCGTCTTTATGTGAAGCCAGCCCTTCTCATCTTCGTAAGCATCGGATCTGATCGGTAACGGCGGCCCCGATACTTTTATCAGCTTTACGCCTTTATATTTCTTTCTCGTCCTGTATTCTTTTCCGTCCACCCTGTATTCGATGACGGGACACATGTTTCCCTTTCCGTAAAATATGTGTTTTACAACGATTCCCGTTGTCTTTTCGGTGCATCGGCGGTTTTTCCTGCTTTGAACGACCTTTACCGTGATCCCGGCAAGCAGCAAAAGAACTCCGACCCCTCCGACAAGGGCTAATTCGAGCCATGCAATCTGTAAATCTGTCATAACAACCTCACCTGACATATTTCATATATAGAAGCGGATACGGATTTCCCTGCTCGTCAAAATCCGTTCGCCTGCAGACTTCTACGGAGCTTTCCCATACATCTACCAGTTTTTCCGTCAACCCGGTATCTCTGCTTTCCGCTTCTGCAATGCTGATTTTCGTCTTGTAAGAATCCTTTTCCATAACGAAGTTATTGAGCAAAACTCCCCGCCTTTCCACCTGCTGCTCCCTTATCACGCGGTACCCTCTTTTCACGAAAAACGGTTTTGCGGTAACAGATGCGTGGGTCGTGATTTTACCCATGGCCCTGCTCTCAAGGCGTTCGCAGATTGCTGTCCCGATTCCCCTGCCCTGATAATCCTTGTGAACGTAGAGCCTGTCAAGGTATCCCGTTTCGTCTATATCGCCAAAGCCTGCAATTACGCCGTTTTCCTCGGCCACCAGACTGTAATGGGACTCTAGACTTTTGTTCCATTTATCCATGTCGATATTACCGTCCGCCCAGGCGTCAAGCTGCTCATCGTCATAGTCCGCAGCGTTTACCGTGTGAACCGTGTCGTAGAAAAGCTGGGCGATTTCCGGAAGATCTGACGGTGTGTATTCTCGTATTTTTATCAAAGTGTGCTCCTTGGAATTAAAATTTCATCGACAATCATGTCAATTGTTTTTCTATCAGTGTCAATTTTAACAGTATCAAGAGCCTGAAAAAGGGGTATTCTCGAGACGCTTTTTTCAATAACATCAACGGTCCGAACACTTCGCTCTACGTCACATGACAATCTTTGCCGCAAGGTATCTCCACTGGCAACGAGGGATATGCACTTCACAGTACAGATGCTCAAATCTAATCTTTCAATAATGGAATCCATAATACTCTGCTTGTCCATAACCCAGCAGAAAATAATATTTTCATATGTGGAACACCTCAGAAAGTTATTCAAGAGATAACAGATATTGTCAATCACCATTTTTTTGGTTTCACTGGTTACTCTGAATGGGCTTGAATCCCAGCACCAGTCACCATCAAGAAAAACACTGTTTTGCAAATCCCGTTTCAGCTGCTGACATACAGTCGTTTTTCCAACTCCCATAGGGCCGCCAATCATGTATAGGGTTTTCATCACTTGCACCTACATTTGATATTTATTTCTTTATAGATTATATCGACAATGCGCTTTACCTAAATTCTGCCGTTAAGCCGCATAGCTCCGAGAAGAGCCGTTCCTACGGCGTTATCAGATGAAAGTTCCGGTTTTCCGAAAACGATGTTTATCCCTTCGTCGTCACTGCCTGCGCGTCCTGCTTTCATATATGATTCTACGGATTTCCTCAGATATGCGCTTGACGCTACTCCGCCTGCAAGGAGCACGTCTTTAACGCTGTACGTTCTGCATCCGTATTCCGACATACGGATTATGGCTTTTGAAACAGCCTCCATAAGCTTAAATGACAGCTCACCGTGGTCGCAGCCTGCATCAACGGCTTTTTTCACGGCGGTTTCAATTCCCGAAAGATTTATCCGGCCGTCGATGACCCTAATGACTGGAAGTCTGATGGCTTCGCTTGCTGAAGTACGTAAGTGTTTGCTATCTGCATATTCGAGAGCGAGCCTGTCGATTTTTTCTCCTGCAGGAAAGGCGAAGCCCATTCTCTGCCCCGCTCTGTCAAGAAGCTGTCCGAATGATATGTCCAATGATCCGCCACAGATTTCAATATCCATAGCGGGGACAGGATCCATAGGCGGGACGAAATCTGTACCGGCGTATGACCCTGCGCAAATATTGTCCTTCACATATAAAAGTTCGGTGGTGCCGCCCGAAAGGTGCATGGAAATGTGCGCGGGAGCCCCTGAAAGAGATGAATAGAATTTTACCGCCATAATGTGGCCCTCCTGGTGGGAAAATTCCACGTACGGACAGCCCGCCGCCGCGGCCGCTGCGCGGCCGGCGCCCATGCCGGCGAGAAACGCCGGCATGTACGACCCCGCCTGAGGGCGGGGCGCGGCGGAGGCTGCTACGATGCCGAGCTCGCAGCCTGCAGCCCTCACATCACCCATAACTTCCTCCAGTAAACCGGGCAGATTGACGGTATGCTGAAAAAGAGCTTCCGACTGTCTGAGACCTAAAGCTCCTTCCTTTACGTTAAGAAAAATTCGTCTGTCGCTGACGATCTTTCCGGATTCGGTGACCGCAGCTACAGACGTTTTATAATTGCTCGTGTCTACGCCTAATGCGCATTTTGGTTTCATATCAGTTAATCGCTTTCCGACAGGCTGCCGGTTAATATAAAAGTCCGTCGCCTCTTCGGCAGGCCTTTTAATCAAAATAAGTTACCTGTCTTACGACCGGCTTCCGGCTGGTAAACAGGTATCTCGCCTTTTACTGTTCTTCGGCTTCCCGCTTTTCAAGCTCTTTGTACACGCCGGCAAGAATTCCGTTCACGTAGGAATGGGATTCCTCGGTGCCGTATCTCTTAGAGAGCTCCACGGCTTCGTTTATGGAAACGGTAGCCGGGATTCCCTTCATGTAAGCCATTTCGCAGACTGCAACTCTCAGCACCGCAAGGTCTGTTTTCGGCATTCTGGAAAGCGTCCAGCCACGCATATTTTCGGTTATAAGCCTGTCAATCTCGTCTTTCTTATTGCACATAACGGAAAACATTTCAGAGCAGTATTTCTCCTGACCCTTGTCGGTAAAACCGGAAAAATACTTAGCCTTGTCATCCACATCAAAGCTGCCGCCGGCGTCCATCTGGAAGAACACCTGCATCATAAATTCTCTCGCTTCTTTTCTCGTCATCATTTATCCTCTCCGGGCGCAACGACGCCCTGTACATGTATGTTTACTTCCGCAGGAGATACACCTGCGAACTCTTTTATCTCATCTATTACGGTCTTCTGTATTTCCCATGCCAGCTGCGGTATGCGAACACCGTATTCCGCTATTATGGACACGTCAATCGTAAGTTCTCCGTCCTTTGTGCCTACCTTTACCCCCTGCCCTTCGGATGGCTCCATTCCCAAAAGGTTGGTAATGCTGCCGGAAAAACCGGTATATATTTCCGCAACACCCGAAACGCTTCTCGCTGCGTTTGCGGCGCAGGCTGCTATTTCATCTTCGGAAGCGGCTATATGAAATGACTTTTCGTTATTTTTAATATCCATATGCTAATCTCCCTTTATTGAAAGATACTCATCAAGGCGTTTTTCTTCAAGAGTTCCAATCATATCGGCAAAAGGTTGGAGATTACCTTTCGTACCGTACGCTTCAAGTGCGTCGTAATACTCAAGCCTGTTCTCTTTTGCGATTGATACAGGAAGAAAGCCTGCCGACATCAGCTGATAATTCATAAGCATCCGTGATGTTCTACCGTTGCCGTCAACGAAAGGATGAATTCTCACAAACTCCGCATGAGTCCATGCGGCCAGCTCAACGGCGTTCAGGTCTTTCCTGCAGTTTAAATCTATATAGAAATTTTTTATCTGAATATACATTTCACCGGGAGCAGGCGGTTTGAATCCGGCTCCGGAAATACGCACTTCCACGTTTCGATATATTCCGCCGGTAAGAATGTTTTCCATCAGGATGGAATGAATATCTTTAACAACGGGCTCATCAAGGGGCCTTCCGTCTTTGACACATTTTTTGACAAATTCAAAAGCCCTTGCATGATTTGCAACTTCATATATCTCGCGGAGAGATTTACCTCCGACAGAAATACCGTCTTCAATAACTGCCTTTGTCTGAAGGAGCGTAAGAGTATTCCCCTCTATGGCAGTAGAATTGTGCGCATACTCTGCATTAAAACTCTTTTCAAAGCTCTCCAGTGCTTCAGCAGGAATGCTGTCTGTAATTCTGCAAAGTTTTTCTTTTTTTTCTAAAAGGGCCTCATAATTCATCTTATTCGCTCCAATTAAAGTATTCTACATTACTGTACATTATATCGGGAAAAAGGTCAACTAACTCATTCCCCGGATTCGCTCAAGGGCGGCTCTGATTTCCCGGTTGCGACTTTCGATGTCAGCGATAAGCTCTCTCGAGGACATTCTCATGGCTCCCTGACCGAACACGGCCATCTGCTCCAGTTTATCGGAGGTCGCAACGGTTATGCGCATTTTGTCTGCGTTTTCGAGAACCGTCCGCTCTATGAACTGGTCAGCCGTCTCGTCTTCCCTGGTATAGATGACTGTGACGCCCGGTCTGCTTTCGGATATTTCAACGCCTCTCGGTCTTCTGTACGCGTCAAAAATCACCAGTATTTTTCTGCCCAGGTATGTTCCGTAATTTGCGAGAGCCTCGAGAAGCTTCTCCCTTGCGGCTCCAAGGTCTTCTGCGGCCAGCTCCTTAAGCTCGTTCCAGGCAAATATGGCGTTGTACCCGTCCACTATGAGAATCTCCTCGGAAGAAGCGTTGTTGATTCCCGTTGACTTTCCTCTGTATCCGGAATCCGATTTTATTATCTTTCTGCCCTTATATCCTGCCGGCTTTCTGTCCTTTTTCAAATTTCTGTTTGCCGGCTGATTCATGGAAAAAATTCTCTCAAGCTCGGCCGGATCGTACTGCTTTTCTCTCTCCCGGAAAGTGTAGTTGAAGGAAATCTCCTCATCCTCTCCGCCGCCGGCCTTTCCGAAGATTTCATCGAGAGAAAAGCGCATGTGCATTTTTTCGTCCGATTCATTCCACGGCACGTTGACTCCAGCGCCATGGCTGCAGAACACGGAATCTCCGGTATTTGAAATATCCCTGTCAGGGTCATAGGCTGCCTTTTCTATTACCTCTTCGCTGTTGTGACAAAGGGTGTAAGGGCCTTCCCGAAGCGCCATATTGCCCTCTCCCGACGTAAAGCTTGCAAGCTCCACATCGTATCCGCCTATTTCGGAAGCGGGAACGTTTCCCGTAACGGCGAATCTTCCACCGCCGGCCTCCGCAGGTTCGCAGGTTCCGCCCATTTTGGTAATGTCAGCCATAACCCTGCCCGAAGCGGTTTCGGGAACCTCTATCCTGAATTCAAAAGTCGGCTCGAGGAGAACCGATTTCCCTTTTCTCAAAGCCTGCCTCAGGGCCCTTAAGGTCGCCTGCCTGAAATCGCCCCCTTCCGTATGCTTAAGGTGCGACCTGCCGCCCAAAAGGGTAATTTTAACGTCCGTAAGCGGGGAATCGGTGAGTACGCCCCTTAGGGTTTCTCCCGCCAGAACGGACAGAATCTGCTTCTGATAGTTTTCCGAAAGAACATCAGCAGGGCATGCGGAATCGAGAATTATGCCCCGTCCTCTTTCAGCGGGCTCCACAAGAAGGTGGACTTCGGCGTAGTGCCTTAAAGGCTCAAAGTGCCCGGCCCCGATAACGGGTTCTGTCAGTGTTTCAAGGTATTCGACCCTTCTTCCGGAAAAGCTGATATTCCACCCCCACCTGTCCCGGGCAATCCTCTGGATAATTTCCATCTGGACGGTTCCCGTGATTCCCGCTCTGATTTCTCCGCTCTCTTCGTTCCACTCTACGGAAAGCTCGGGTATCTCTTCGTCAAGCTCCCGCATTCTGGCAAGAGCGGCGAAATCGTCAGTGTCGTCGTACACGACGGTATATGTTACGGGAGACTTTTCACCGGTATCCGCGCAGAGCGCGCCGATTCCCTCTATTCCGAACCCCTGTCCGCAGTAGGTCTTCACGGGGCCTGTAACGGCTATCACCTGCCCTGCCTTTCCTTCGTCAAGGTTCCTGTAATTTTCTCCCGAGTAAAGCCTGATTTCGTTTACCTTTTCGGCACCCAGCAGGTCTTTGACCCTGAGGCTGCCTCCTGTAATCTTAAGGTGGGTAAGCCTCGTTCCCTTTGAGTCCCTGCTGATTTTGTACACGAGTGCGCCGAAGGTTCTGTGATAAGTCTTTGACTGAGGAAACTCCGACAAAGACTTCAGCAGCTCTTCAACACCCTCTTCCTTAAGGGCCGATCCGAAGAAAACGGGGAAAATCTTTCTTTCGGCTATGAGCCTTCTGTAGTCGCTCTTTTCAAGGTCCCCGTGCTCAAGAAAATATTCCAGCGCCCCTTCGTCCTCGCCTGCCGCAATCTCCGCCGTTTCCGTGCTCAGGCCTTTTGAGAAATCAACGGCGCCTGTACCAAATGAACCGTTAAGCTCACCCATGAGAGCGTCCCTGTCGGCTCCCGCCTGATCCATCTTGTTCACAAAAATAAAAATCGGGATTTCCTTTTCCGCCAGCAGATTAAAGAAAAAACGTGTCCTCGCATTGACGCCGTCCGAAGCTGAAACGATGAGAACGGCGCAGTCAAGCACGTCCAGAGTCCTTCCGCTTTCCGCAGAAAGGTCGGCATGGCCCGGAGTATCCAAAAGCGTGAAAAACAGACCGTCTCTTTCGAAAACAGCCTGCTTTGAAAACACGGTGATACCCCGCTGCCGCTCTATTTCATTGTTATCCAGGTAGGCGTCCCCCTTGTCCACCCTGCCGGCTCTGTCGATGACCCCGGCGAGATGAAGGATGCTCTCCGACAAAGTCGTCTTACCCGCATCCACGTGGGCAAAAAGGCCTAAGGTTATATAACGGCTATTCATAGCTGACCTCCCGATGAGTTTTCTCAATTATACCACGAAATCCCTTCTTTCGCATTAAAATCCGGCTTCACCCTGCCTGTATGCCTGTATTTCCCTTCTGACGGAACTTGCGTTTTTCTTTCAAATCCTGTAAAATACAGAATTAAAACGAGCTGACCCCACATTTAGGAAATCTGCATATGGCCCTATATTCATCATGGCCACATTCCAGACAATGCTGTGAGGCCTCATGTAAGGAAGGAGCAGACTGCTGTGTCACAGGTAACGAAGCGAGCCCTGGAACAGTCGTTGAAGAATTTGCTGCTGAAAAAGCCGCTGACCAAAATCACCATCAATGACATTGCCGAGGACTGCGGTATACACCGCATGACATTTTATTATCATTTCAAAGACATTTACGATCTCGTGGAATGGTCTTGCCTTGAAGACGCCAGGAGAGCGCTGGATGAAAAAAAGACTTATGAAACATGGCAGCAGGGATTTTTACAGATCTTCGAGGCGGTACAGGACAACAAGCCCTTTATTTTGAATGTTTATCACTGTGTCCACGGCGAACAGGTTGAAAAATATCTGCAGCCTCTTGTCGACCGGCTTTTGCTTGATGTGATCAATGAAGAAGTCGGTGAAATGAAGGTTAGGGACGAGGACAAGCAATTTATCGCCCGAATCTATTCATACATTTTTATCGGGCTGATGCTCGACTGGATTAAAGACGATATGCGGGAGGACCCGCAGCAGATAGTGGACAGGCTTGCCAGGCTCATCAAAGGCTCCGTGTCAGCATCGCTCTCCCGTTTCCAATACTGATTTTATCATTTCTGCGAATCTGATTATATTTTATACACTTTGCGGCTCCGTGATAAGAGTTTTATCACGGGGCTTTTTCTGTTTATTGTAAACCGGACAAGAAAGGCTATAATAAAACCGTCAAAAGGAAAACAGAAATCAAAAGGAGGTTTTGTTATGTATTATTCTGCTGGCACTTACGAATCATTTGCCCATCCCGAAAAGCCCAGGGATGTGGACAAAAAATCGGCTTATATCATCGGCACCGGCCTTGCCGGCCTGACTGCGGCTTTTTATCTGGTCCGTGACGGACAGATGAAGGGTGAGCACATCCATGTATTTGAAAAACTGGATCTGGCAGGCGGCAGCTGCGATGGCCGCAAGGATATCACAAAGGGCTTCTTTATGCGGGGCGGCCGTGAGATGGACAACCATTTCGAGGTAATGTGGGATACCTTCCGCGATGTCCCTTCCATCGAGACACCGGGTGTCTCTGTTCTGGACGAATATTATTGGCTCAACAAGCATGACCCCAACTACTCTCTGTGCCGCGCCAGTGTGAACCGCGGCGAGGACGCCCACACCGACAGGCAGTTCAAGCTTGACAAGGATTCCGCCATGGCGCTTTCCAAACTGTTCCTCACGCCGGAAAAGGATCTGGAGGACAGGAAGATTTCCGATGTACTGCCTGAATCCTTCTGGAACACTAACTTCTGGCTTTACTGGCAGACGATGTTTGCATTTCAGCGCTGGTCCAGCGCTCTGGAAATGAAACGGTATCTGTGCCGTTATGTCCATCACATCGACGGGCTGCCCGATTTCAGCGCCCTGCGCTTCACCAGGTACAACCAGTATGAAAGCATGATCCTGCCGCTGGTGAAATATCTGGAGTCTCACGGCGTACACATCGAGTACGGCATGGATATCAAAAATGTCATCATCGAAACCGAGGGCGACAAAAAAGTTGCCCGGCAGATTGTGTACGTCAGGGACGGAAAGGAGCAGACCATTGACCTGATGGAGGACGATTTGGCGTTCATCACTAACGGATGCTGCACCGATACCTCCTGCTATGGAGACCAGACCCATGCTCCTGACCTTTCCAAAGTGAAAAACGGCGCAGGTGAGTCGTGGGATATGTGGAAAGCTATTGCTGCGCAGGCGGAGCATGGCGAGTTCGGCAATCCGGATAAATTCTGCTCCGACGTGGACGCAACCAACTGGATGAGCGCCACCGTATCCACTTCCAACGAAGAGATTATCCGGCACATTATGAACATCTGCAAGCGCGATCCTCGCTCCGGCAAGGTGACCACAGGCGGCATCGTCACCGTCAAGGACAGCGCCGACAACTGGTATCTCTCCTGGACCATAAACCGTCAGCCTCAGTTCAAGTCTCAGGACAAGAACATGGTGCTTGTTTGGCTGTATTCCCTGAATACTAACAGAGAAGGCAACTATGTAAAGAAGGCCATGAGGGACTGTACCGGCGAGGAGGTCTGCCGCGAGTGGCTGTACCACATCGGCGTACCGACCGAAAAGATTGACGTACTGGCCCACGATGCCTGCAACACCACCACCTGCTTTATGCCGTATATCAACGCATTCTTCCAGCCCCGTAAGGAGTCCGACCGTCCTAAGGTAGTGCCCGATGGCGCAGTGAACTTCGCCTTCATCGGCCAGTTCGCCGAGACTCCCCGTGATACCATCTTCACCACCGAATATTCCATGCGTACCGGTATGGAATCAGTCTACACCCTGCTGGACATCGACCGCGGCGTACCGGAGGTCTGGGGCAGCAAGTATGATGTGCGTGAGCTGCTGCGTGCCTGCTACTACGCAATCGACAGGAAGACCATTAGCGAAGCGCCTCTGTCCTTTAAGGAGAAGGAAATGCTTAAGCTGCTCCGTAAAAAGGTAAAAGGAACCGATATCGAGATCCTGCTGAAGGAAAGCGGACTCATCGAGTAAACATATTCAAGCATGCCTATCTAAATCAGCGTAGTGGTGCTACTGTGTGTCACCAAAAAAGTTCAAGCCGGCAGACTCTTTTCTGTAAAGAATTTGCCGGCTGAAATTGGGTTAAGTTGATATTGACATAATCTGCCAATATGTATTATAATGAACGCACAGGGAGACGGTCTCCACTGCAAAATATTGTTCGCTCCCCGATATGCGGCTTATAAATGGTCGGGATTACAAATAGTGTCCGCTCCCCGATATGCGGCTTATAAATGGTCGGGATTAAAATGTTTGTAACGTCCTGCAATATGCAGGACGTTGCTTTTATCTGGGTTTAGAGGATTAATATGAGATATATTGGATTATACCTATTTCATCAAAGTACGAAAAATACAGGAAAATAGCTGACGATAAGATTTCAAAATACGGATTCTGTAATACCATAAGATTTGGTACGGTACTTGGGAGAGATACGGCATTTCTGATTCAGAATATGTGCCCTGCTACAGATAAATATCTGGAACCATACATAGACAAAAATAGCAATCCTGTTAGAGTAGATGACCGATTAGCCAAAGATGTAGAAGAAAATGCTCGTAAAGTCCTCGCTATCGCTAAAAGAGGCTCAAAAGTAGTTTTTCCAGATATTTTTTCCATATATGACGAATTGAGACGAGATTTGTCAAGGAGTGTTTTTGCAAAGCAGTGTGCAATTAGCATTGACAAGCAGCAAAAAGAACACTACAATAATATCGTTATCGATAATGATGTTATTATTTAGGCGCAGAGGAGTGAAGACATGGCCAATAGGGATCATTCCCTGGATGATGGGATCATTCAGGCTGCTTATTCGGAATTTCTTGCTTACGGCTTTCAGA
>CALXBQ010000058.1 GCA_944386595.1 uncultured Clostridia bacterium | reverse complement strand
GGCTTTTATGATTTAGCTGATGCATACCAGCAAATGCACGTCAACTATTGAAACCGCCGTATACGAGAACCGTACGTACGGTGGTGTGAGAGGACGGCGGTTAGTCACCGCCTCCTACTCGATTTTTACGGATACCCGCCTAAACGCGGGGATAGTTTTTTTCTTAACAGGACGGCGAAGCATAATGAGGTTTATCGCCGTGAGAAGATGATTTATCGTAAAAAATGTAAATAGACGAATTTATACATAGCGTTTTTATCGCCAAACATTCCCAAATCGCCAATTTAACGATAAGGAACAGGCCAAAGTAGCATGCGGACATCAAGATACTTATAGTCGAAGTTGGTTATAAGCTCTGTATTACGATAAATTCGTTATCGTCAAAAGCTGAAAAATGGGAAAGCTTACGATAAAGGCATCTATGGCGGAACACAAGATGAAGTATCTGATGAACAGCCGCAGAGGACGGCGGTTAATCACCGCCTCCTGCTCGTTTTTCACTTTTTCAGGTGATGCGTCTGCAGGCGCATTTTTTACTTCTTTACCAGCTCCAGCTCAAACCAGAAGGTGCTTCCCTTGCCGACCTTGCTGTTCACGCCGTATTCGGCCTTGTGGAGAGTCAGAATCTCCTTGACTATGGAAAGACCGAGGCCGCTTCCGTCTGTAGGACGGACGTGGTGCGTACTGGATTTGTAGTATCTTTCCCAGACGTGGTTGATTTCGTCGGGAGCGATGCCCGGGCCGTGGTCCGAAACCTCGCACCGAACTTTCCGTCCGGACTTCTTTACGGTGATTATGATCTCCTTGTCCTCGCCGCAGTATTTGACCGCATTGTTTATGAGGTTTGAAAGCACCTGCTTTATCTTGGCGGCATCAGCATTAACCATGAGAGGATCCGACGGACGCCTGAATGAAAACCTGTAGCCCTCCTGATCCTTTAAAATATCGTAGGAAGTGAGAAGGGAAGCGGTTGTCTCGCATATGTCGAAGGTGGACATTTCGAGAATCATCTTTTTCGACTGCATCCGGGACATGCTGAGCATGTCGTTTACGAGGGTGTTCAGCCTGTCCGCTTCGTCGATGATGACGTTGAGGTGTTCCTCGCGCTTTTTCGGATTGTTGCCGGAAAGATCCCTTATCATTTCGGCGTATGACTTTATCATTGTCAGAGGCGTTCTCAGGTCGTGGGACACGTTGGCGATGAGATCCTTCTGATACATTTCGGTCTTTTCAAGCTCTCTCGACGCATCGGTCAAAGTGTTTGCAAGCTCGGTGATTTCTGTATAGTGCCCCCGCTCAAACTGGACGCCGTAGTTTCCCTTACCCATTTCCGCCGCGGACCTTGTGATGTTCTTTATAGGTCTGGAGATTCTGTTCGCCAGGTAAAGAGCCAGGGAGAAGGCCAGAAGCGCCGCGATCAGGGTTATGTATATGAGCTGAACCCTCAAAATGGTCACCGTTGACTGAACGGGATAAAGAGGAGAATAGAGATACAGGATGAAGCTGTTTTCAAAGGCTTCCGAATCGTCTCCGGTGCTTGCGGGCTTGGTAAGGTAGCATGCCAGCGCCAAAGTGCGCATATTGTTTTCCTTGTCTCCGGTGTCCTCCGTAAAGGTTGCCGTCACCTTGGTGAAAGGACTTGCCTTCAGCTTTTCACGCATGACCTCCGTCTGGGCATTATAAAGGAGGATGGAGGTATAGTCGGACTTGTTCCCGTCCATCAGCACCGGAATTCCGCTTCCCGTCTCCACCCTTATGTATACGTCGTTGGCGCTTGTTATATCGTCTATCTGCTTTCTGAGCTCCGAGGAGTTGGGATTGCCTTCGAACTCCTCAACGATACGGTTGGCGATGTTGGTGGCCTCCTGCTCCTTCATGCCGGCATAGTAGTTTTCCAGAAAGTATATCTGGAGAAGCCAGATGAGAACCATGAGAAGGACCGCAAATCCTATGAAGTAGATCCACAGCTTGAACCGTATGCTCTTAAAATCAATTTTCCTCTTCTTCGTACTCAAACTTGTATCCCACCCCTCTGAGCGTCACTATGTAATCCCTGTAAGGACCCAGATTGTTTCTGAGGTTTTTGATATGGGTGTCTATGGTCCTGTCGTCGCCGAAGAAGTCGTAGCCCCATATGTCGGACAGAAGCTTGTCCCTGGAAAGGGCGATGTTGCGGTTTTCTATGAGATAGAAGAGCAGTTCGTATTCCTTAGGGGTAAGCTCCACTCTCTTGCCGTCCACGGTGACGGTTCTTGCGGCTACGTTGACCTCCAGGCCTCCGAATTTGAGAACGTCTGTCTTTGCAGGACCTGCCGCATGTCGTCTGTCCAGAACCACGTTGATTCTCGCCATCAGCTCCTTCGGACTGAAAGGCTTTACTATGTAGTCGTCTATGCCCAGCTCGAAGCCGAAGAGCTTGTCGTACTCCTCACCGCGCGCCGAAAGCATGATGATAGGCACGTCCTGAATCTTCTTTATCTCCTTGCAGGCGGAAAATCCGTCCAGCTTAGGCATCATAATATCCAGGACAACGAGGTCGTATTTATTCAGCTTGCAGAGACCTACGGCGCTCATTCCGTCGCCGGCTTCGGTTACCTCGTAGCCGTTGAACTCTGCGTACTCCCTGATGACCTCGCGTATTTTCGGTTCGTCGTCCACAACCAAGAGCTTATACATGTTGAAATTCCTCCTCTTTATATATCCGATTATGTATCTGATTCAATATCTGTAATATAGCAGGTAAAACAGCGAAATTGGTGTCTGTTGAATGAATTTATACCCATAATTCTAACATATTTCCTCTGTCCGTGAAAGATATTGCAAAAAAACGGCTCAGGGAATATACTGTAATGTGAGTAGATATATCTATTCGCAGACTAATCCTTGCGGCAAGACTTGAAGAAAGGAGGTATTTGGAATGCTGAGGAAACTTATAAGAATAGTCGTTACCGTTTTGGGACTCCTCTTCGGATACGGAATATATCAGCTTACGAGCTTCATATTTGCAAAGCTGGAAATCACTGTTATAGACGATATGACGCCAATGCAGCAGTCGATGACCGCGCTGGGCTTTGCGGTTTTTTTCGGACTTATTTTCTTGATTCTTACGCCTTTGATAAGAAGGCAGAGTGTGCGCGTTGCTGAAAACATCGAACACGATCTTCAGGGAGTATCGGGAAACGACATACTTGCAGGAGTTATCGGACTCATAACGGGTCTCGTCATAGCCCTTCTCATAACGCAGATCTACACGGCCATCACCAACAGGTACCTGTACACGGCCATTACGATCATAACGTATCTGCTCCTGGGGTATCTGGGCGTCGTCATCGCCACCAAAAAAGGCAAGGGAATGATTTCGCTCATCATCGCGGGAAGCAGGGCAAAGGCGCAGAGCCAGACTCCCGTCATAGCGGACGTCAACTACAGACCGGGAAAGAAGAGCAAAGTCGGAAACGTGCCTAAGATTCTCGACACCAGTGTGATAATAGACGGAAGAATTTCCGGCATTATGAAAACCGGTTTTCTTGAAGGGCCTATAGTGATTCCGGAGTTCGTCTTGGTGGAGCTTCGCCACATAGCCGACTCTTCGGATTCCCTGAAGAGAACCCGCGGACGCCGTGGTCTTGATATCCTGAACAAGATGCAGGAGGACTACGGAATCGAGATATACAACACGGAAAACGAGAAATCCCTGAGGGAGATTCCGGAGGTAGACGTCAAGCTTTTAAAGCTTGCCCAGATTATAAACGGCAAAGTCGTAACCAACGATTTCAACCTGAACAAGGTGGCCGCCATAAACGGTGTAAGCGTGCTTAATATAAACGAGCTGGCCAACACCTTAAAGCCGGTGGTAATCCCCGGCGAGGAAATGACCGTGAACCTTGTGAAGCAGGGTAAAGACAGCAGCCAGGCCGTCGCGTATCTCGACGACGGCACTATGATAGTGGTGGAAGACGGACGCAGAATGATAGGAAAGACCGCGGATATCACCGTGACCAGCGTTCTTCAGACTGCGGCCGGAAGAATGATTTTCGGCAGACTGAAAAAGGGATAATACTGTTTTGAAGAGAGGATCTTGACATGGAAAACCGCATAGGTACGGGTTTTGACGTACACGCGTTCAGCGAAGAAAGAAGGCTTATCCTGGGGGGAGTTCACGTTCCCTTTGACAAAGGCCTTGCAGGCCATTCAGATGCCGACGTATTGGTTCACGCCCTGATGGACGCCATGCTGGGAGCGGCAGCTCTGGGAGACATAGGAAAGGCCTTTCCCGACAGCGACGACAGCTTTAAGGACATTTCGAGCCTGAAGCTCCTTGAAAGGGTAAGGGATATGATCGGCAAAGCCGGTTACAGGCTTGTAAACGCGGATATGACGGTGATATGCCAGAGGCCGAAGCTTGCTCCTTACATAGATGAAATGAGGGAAAACATCGCCGGCGTGCTGGGCGTGGAACCCGGCAGAATAAGCGTCAAGGCCACCACCACGGAGAAGCTGGGATTCACGGGCCGGGGCGAGGGCATCGCGGCAGAGGCCGTGTGCCTGCTTGAGACGACAATATGACAATTTAACTTAAGGAGAACATACATCATGAAAATGTCAAAAATGCACATCAGAACTTTGAGGGAGGTACCTAACGAGGCGGAAATCCCGAGTCATATTCTGCTCCTGAGAACGGGCATGATAAGAAAGCTGGTCTCGGGAGTGTACGGTTTTATGCCGCTGGGATGGAGATCTCTCAGGAAGATCGAGAACATAGTAAGAGAGGAAATGGACGCCACCGGAGCCCAGGAGATTCTCATGTCGGCGGTGCAGCCTGCGGAGCTGTGGCAGGAGTCGGGAAGATGGTTCGCATACGGACCGGAGCTGTGGAGACTTAAGGACAGAAACGGCAGAGACTTCTGTCTGGGGCCTACCCACGAGGAGATATTCACCGACATAATAAGGAACGACGTGTCCTCCTACAGACAGCTTCCGATGAATCTCTATCAGATCCAGACGAAATACAGAGACGAGGCAAGACCGCGCTTCGGCCTCATGAGAAGCAGAGAGTTCATAATGAAGGACGCCTACTCCTTTGACAGAGATTACGAAGGACTGGACGTAAGCTATAAGACCATGTACGACGCTTACGACAGGATATTCACCCGCTGCGGCCTCACGTTCAGACCGGTAGAGGCTGATACGGGAGCCATCGGAGGAAGCAACTCCCACGAGTTTACCGCCATTTCCGAGGTGGGCGAAAGCGAAATCGCATACTGCCCTAAGTGCTCCATGGCGGCCAACGTTGAAAGAGCCGACTGCAGGGACGCTGAGCCGACTCCGGATTCAGTGGAAATGCTGCCTGTGGAGGAGGTTCACACTCCGGACACCAAGACTATCGAAGACCTGGCCGCTTTCCTCGGAGTAAAGACCGAGGAGACAATCAAAGCCCTTCTCTTCGTAAAGTACGACGAAATGGGAAATGAGGACGGATACGTTGCAGCCTTTGTCAGAGGAGACAGAGAGCTGAACATGATAAAGCTGGTAAACGCTCTGGGAATACCTGAGCATGCCATCGCCTTTGCCGACGAAGTGGCCATGGGAGCAAAGACCGGCGCAGTTGGAGGATTCACTGGACCCGTGGGACTTCACGACTGCACCGTAGTTGTGGACAGCGAGCTGCCGGGACTTAAGAATCTCGTCGCCGGCGCATGCAGAAAGGACTACCACCTTAAGAACGTAAACTACGGAAGAGACTATAAAGGCGACATTGTAAAGGATATAAAGGTTCTGAAAGAGGGCGACCCTTGTCCTGTCTGCGGTGAGCCTGTAAAGCATGCGAGAGGCATCGAGGTGGGTCAGGTGTTTAAGCTTGGAACAAAGTATTCCGAGTCCATGGGCGCCACGTACAAGGACGAGAACCAGGAGGAGAAGCCTATAGTTATGGGCTGCTACGGCATAGGCGTTACCAGAACTCTTGCCGCAGTTGTAGAGCAGCACCACGATAAGGACGGAATAATCTGGCCTGTGGCCGTCGCTCCTTACCACGTTATAATCACCCTTATGAAGCCTGACGACGAGGTTCAGCTGGCTCTGGCGGAGAAGATTCACGACGAGCTTTCCGCAAAGGGTGTAGAGGTTATGCTGGACGACAGGGACGAAAGACCGGGAGTAAAGTTCAAGGACGCCGATCTTTTAGGTATTCCTGTGAGAATCACCGTAGGACGCATGGCCCCTGAAGGAAAGGTTGAATACAAGCTGAGAAGAGACGCAGAAAAGGTTGAGATGACGGCAGAAGAGGCTGTGAAAGCCGCCGCAGCCCTCGTCGAGGCGGAAAGGTAAACCGGATTGAAGATATATTTTCAGATGTTCTGGTCGTTTTTCAAGCTGGGGCTTTTCACCATCGGCGGCGGAATGGCAATGATACCGCTGATCCAGGACATCGCAGTCAATAAAAGAGGGTGGATGACGGACGAGGAGTGCGTGGACTGCATCGCCGTCAGCCAGAGCCTGCCCGGGGTAATAGCCATAAATATGGCCACATACATCGGATACCGTCTGAAGAAGCTGCCGGGCTCCATAGTCGCCACCATAGGAGTCAATCTTCCCAGCTACATTATCATAATCATAGTTGTGGAGATTCTCCACGGCATAGGGGATAATCCGTACGTGCTGGGGGCTCTCGTGGGGATCAAGGCGGCCGCCACCGGGCTCATAGCGTTTTCCGCCTACAGAATAGGAAGACAGGTGCTGAAGAGCGCCTTCGGCTGGATTCTTGCCGCTGCCGCCTTCGGAGTCATAACCTTCGGAGGAGTCAATGCAGTATTTGCCATACTTGCGGGAATGGCGGCCGGAATCATAAAGACAAAGGCTGATGCCGGAAGAGGAGGTAAGAAAGATGATTTACCTTAAACTCTTTCTGGTGTTTGCGAAGATAGGCCTGTTCGGATTCGGGGGAGGCATGGCCATGCTTCCGATGATTTATCAGAGCGCGGCCACCTTCAGCCTGATGTCGGCAGACGAATTTTCCAACCTGGTGGCCATCTCTCAGGTGACGCCGGGACCTATAGCGGTCAACGCTGCCACCTACGTGGGATATAATGCGGCGGGATTTTCAGGAGCGCTGGTTGCAACGGTGGGAGTCGCGGTACCGTCCTTCGTGCTGGTGATTCTCGTGTGCCACTTCATGGCAAGGTTCAGGGAAAGCACCCTTATGGAAGGAGCGTTCACCGGAATAAGACCGGTGACAGCGGGGCTCATAGCCTCGGCTGTAATATTCATGGGAGAAAGCACCTTTGAAAACCTGACTCCCGTAACGGCGGGAATACTGGTTCTGTCAGTTGTTCTCGCGGGAAAATTCAGGGTCAGCCCCGTTATGATAGTCCTGGGATCGGGACTTATAGGAGCGGCTTTCTGTTCGTAGACCGTTTCCTGTTTAACCTATGTAAAAAAGTGTAATAATTTATTGTAATAAAGCAAAAGGAGAACCTGTAATGAAAAAAGTAGTAATCGAAATGGATGACGGCGGCGTTATGAGAGGAGAGCTCTACGAGGACATCGCCCCTATAAGCGTAGAGAACTTTGAGAAGCTTGCCAACGAGGGATTTTACGACGGACTTACATTCCACAGAGTGATTCCGGGATTTATGATTCAGGGCGGCTGTCCTGAGGGCACCGGAATGGGCGGCCCGGGATACTGTATCAAGGGCGAATTTGCCGCCAACGGAGTGAAGAACGACCTCAGGCATACGACCGGCGTTATTTCTATGGCAAGAGCCATGGATCCAAACTCGGCAGGTTCCCAGTTCTTCATCATGGTAGCAGACGCCCCACACCTTGACGGACAGTATGCCGCGTTCGGAAAGATAACCGAGGGAATGGACGTTGCACAGGAGATAGTTTCCGTCCCTACGGGCAGGATGGATAACCCTTTGTTCCCTGTGGTGATAAAGAGCATAAGGGTTGAATAGAAAGGCGCGCGCTGTTATGCGCAGCGAGAAAAGGTAACAGAATATGGCATTTTTCAGAGACATACGCGAGGATATCAATGCGGCAAAAGAGAAGGACCCGGCGGCAAGAAACGGACTGGAGATCCTCCTGTGTTACCCGGGCGTATGGGCTTTGATATTTCATAAACCCGCTCACTGGCTTTACAGACATAAGCTTAAACTCATAGCGAGGATGATTTCCCAGTTTTCCAGATGGGTGACGGGAATAGAGATTCATCCCGGTGCGACCATCGGAAGGAGACTTTTCATAGACCACGGCATGGGCGTCGTAATAGGTGAAACCACGGAAATCGGCGACGACGTGACCCTCTATCAGGGCGTAACCTTAGGCGGTACGGGAAAGGATACGGGAAAACGTCATCCGACCATCGGAAACAGAGTTATCGTAAGCTCGGGAGCCAAGGTTTTAGGACCTTTCAAGGTAGGCGACGACGTAAAAATCGGAGCCGGTTCCATAGTGCTTAAGGAGATTCCTCCCGGATGCACGGTGGTGGGAATTCCGGGCAGAATAGTGAGAAGATACGGCGAGAGCACCAGCGATCTGAATCAGGTTAACCTTCCGGACCCTGTTGCGGTGGAGCTTGAGTCTCTGCGTAGACGGATAAAGATGCTGGAGAGAAAGCTTGATGAGCAGACAAAGGGTGCAGCTCAGGCCGGACCCGAAGCGATGAAGGACAAGGAGGCAGGTAACGATGAAAATATATAACACACTGACGAGAAAGAAGGAGGAGTTCGTTCCTCTGAATGAAGGAAAGGCGCTTATCTACGCCTGCGGTCCTACTGTATACAACTTCATCCACATCGGAAACGCACGCCCTATGGTGGTATTCGATACTCTGAGAAGCTATCTGAAGTACAGGGGCTACGACGTGAAATTCGTTCAGAACTTTACCGATGTGGACGATAAGATCATAAACAAGGCGAGAGAAGAGGGAAAGACGGCTCCCGAAATTTCGGAGAGGTTCATTAAGGAATACTTTGACGATGCGGACGCTCTCAACGTAAAGCGGGCGGACGTGCACCCGAAGGTTTCGGAGCACATCCCTGAGATAATCGACTTCGTGCAGACTTTGATAGATAAGGGCTACGCATACGAGGCCGACGGAGACGTATACTTCTCCACCAGAAAGTTCCCGGAATACGGAAAGCTTTCCGGTCAGAACATAGACGACCTGGAGGCCGGAGCCAGAATCGCCATAGGCGAGGTCAAGGAGGATCCGCTGGACTTTGCTCTCTGGAAGGCGAGAAAATCGGACGACGAGATCGCATGGGAATCCCCTTGGGGAATGGGCCGTCCGGGCTGGCACATCGAGTGCTCCGCCATGGCGAAAAAGCACCTGGGAAACACCATCGATATCCACGCAGGCGGCGAGGATCTTCAGTTCCCACACCACGAAAACGAAATAGCCCAGTCCGAGTGCTGCAACGGCGTTCCGTTTGCAAGGTACTGGATGCACAACGGCTACATCACCGTGGATAACGAGAAGATGTCGAAGTCCAAGGGTAACTTCTTTACCGTAAGGGATATAAGAAAGGAGTACGACGGAGAGGTCATAAGGTTCTTCCTCCTTTCCGGTCAGTACAGAGGTCCGATAAACTTCAGCGACACTCTCATGGAACAGGCCAGGAGCAGCCTTGCGAGAATGGAAAACTGCAAGGAGAACCTGCTTCACATAAAGGAAGCGGGAGCGGAAGGCGATATGACCGAAGCCGAAAAGGCGGCTCTTGACGATATGACAGGCTGCAGGGAGAAATTCATAGAAGCTATGGATGACGACCTTAACACGGCGGACGCCATAAGCGCAATCTTTGAGCTGGTGACCCTGGCAAACACGGCGGTAAAGGACGGTCACGGAAGCAGAGCCTTTGCAAAGGCCGCTCTCGAAAGACTTCAGGAGCTTGCCGACGTTCTGGGACTTCTTCAGAAGGAAGTAAAGGAAGAGATCGACCCTGAGATTCAGAAGCTCATAGACGAGAGACAGGAAGCGAGAAAGGCCAAGAACTTTGCCAGAGCCGACGAGATAAGAGACCTTCTCAAGGCTCAGGGAATAACACTTAAGGATACTCCTCAGGGAGTGCAGATCGTAAGAGAATAGTATGACTGAGACCGGTGTAAACAGTATAAACACTACGGCATTGGCCTTCATAGGGGACGCGGTTTATGAGGTTTTCATAAGAAACCGCGTTCTTTGCAAGTACGGTCAGAATGCCGACAGGCTTCACAGGGAAGCGGTAAGATATGTAAAGGCGGACGCTCAGGCCGAGGTCGTAAGGCGGCTCACAGAGGAGGGCTTTCTCACCGAGGAGGAGGAGAATCTGGTCAGGAGAGCGAGAAACCGCAGGATAAAGTCAAAGGCAAGAGGCGCAAGCCCAATGGACTATAAGCTTGCCACGGCCTTTGAGGCGCTCATAGGTTGCCTCCACCTTTCCGGAAGATCGGAAAGGGCGGAGGAAGTTATGGAAAAAGCGGCGGAGATCATAGAGACTCCCCGGGAAAGGACGGAAAAATGAGCAAGGCTGACGTAATCTTTAAGGATATGTGTAAGAATATTCTCGATTACGGTTATTCCAGCGAAGGTCAGACCGTAAGGGCAAGGTGGGAGGACGGAACGCCGGCGCACACCATAAAGCTCTTCGGAGTTGTGAACAGATACGACCTTTCGGAGGAATTTCCGGCTCTGACTCTGAGAAAGACGGCCATAAAGACGGCCGTAGACGAGCTTCTGTGGATATGGCAGAGAAAGTCCAACAACATTCACGATCTGAAAGGACATATCTGGGACGAGTGGGCCGACGAGACCGGCTCCATCGGAAAGGCCTACGGCTATCAGATGTCAAAGAAATACAAATTCCATCAGGGAGTAATGGATCAGGTTGACAACGTAATCTGGCAGCTTAAGAACACTCCGTACTCCAGAAGGGTAATGACGAACATATACAATTTCGACGACCTTTCGGAAATGCACTTGGAGCCGTGCGCGTACAGCATGACCTTCAACGTGACGGGAAACAGGCTTAACGCCATATTGAACCAGAGGTCCCAGGACGTGCTGGCGGCCAATAACTGGAACGTGGTGCAGTATTCGGTTCTCGTTCACATGCTGGCGCAGGTGTGCGGATACGAGCCGGGAGAGCTGGTTCACGTAATTGCAGACGCTCACATCTACGACAGGCACATTCCTGCCATAAAAGAACTTCTGACAAGAGAGGAGCACCCTGCCCCGAAGTTCACGCTGAACCCGGACGTCAAAGATTTCTACGACTTCACCACAGACGACATCACCATAGAAAACTACGAATGCGGACCGCAGATTACGGGTATACCTATCGCGGTTTAGGAGGAGAAATGCAGCTTATACTTGCGGCAGATGAAAACTGGGGCATAGGCAAGGGCGGAGACCTTCTCTGCCACCTTCCCGGCGATTTAAAATACTTCAAAGAGCGCACCATGGGTAAAATCATGGTCATGGGCCGAGCCACTCTGGAGAGCCTTCCCGGAAAGAAAGGCCTCCCCGGAAGGACAAATTACGTGCTCACTTCAGACCGCGCCTACGAAGCGGAAAACGCCAAGGTCGTTCACGACAGGGCAGAGCTTATGGAGGCGGTTTCGGGTGCGGACCCTGATGAGATTATGGTCATGGGAGGCGAAAGAGTATATAAGGAGTTTCTCCCTCTCTGCAGCGTCTGCTACATCACGAAGATATACGAAAAGTTCGATGCCGACAGGTTCTTCGTCAATCTGGACGACGACACGGACTTTACCTGCGAAGCCGTAAGCGGCGTGAAAGAGGAAAACGGCATAAAGTATCAGTTTTTTAAATACACGAGGAAAAATGGCTAAAAACAGAACAGGACAGAAAACCGGACAGAGGCGGCCGAGACCCGAAAGGCCCGGGCGGACCGAGAGAATTGAGAGGGACGAAAACGTAATAGTCGGAAGAAATCCCGTGACGGAGGCTCTTAAAAGCGGCCGTACGGTGGAAAAGCTCTACGTGCAGCAGAACGCCGGAGGATCCCTTGGCAGGGTCATTCAGCTTGCAAAGGAAAAGGGCGTGCCGGTGATGGAGACCGGAAAGGCGGCTCTGGACAAAATGGCTGCAGGTGTTTCCCACCAGGGAGTTGGGGCGGTGGTAACGCCCTACAGCTATGCAGATTTTGATGATGTGATGAAGAAAGCGGCAGATGCGGGAGAGGACCCGTTCATCATAATTCTCGACGGCATAGAGGACCCTCATAATCTTGGAGCCGTAATGAGAACGGCGGAGTGCGCCGGAGCTCACGGAGTCGTGATTCCGAAGCGCCATTCCTGCGGACTGACGGAGACGGTGGCAAAAGCTTCCGCCGGCGCCATAGAATACATGCCCTGTGTCAAGGTGACAAACATCGCTCAGACTATAGATATGCTGAAGGATCAGGGATTCTGGATAGGAGCCTGCGATATGGGCGGAACAGAATACTATAAGCAGGATCTGACGGGAAAGCTTGCCGTAGTCATAGGCGGCGAAGGCTCCGGAGTCAGCAGACTGGTAAAGGAGAAATGCGATTTCACGGTGTCCATGAGACTCTGCGGAAGCATAAACTCCCTCAACGCCTCCAACGCGGCGGCAATTCTTATGTACGAGGTAAGAAGGCAGAGAGATGAAGGAAAGTAGACTTACGGATTATACAGCCTTTGCCGAGGAGGACGTGGTGCTCATGGCCCAGGCAGGTGACGAGGCCGCGTCGGAATACATAATAAGCAAATACAGAACTCTGGCCAAGACTAAATCCCACATATACTTTATAGCGGGAGGAGATCCCGACGATGTGATTCAGGAAGGCATGATAGGGATATTCAAGGCCATAAGGGATTTTGACCCGGGCAGAGACGCAGGCTTTCGCACATTCGCCGAGCTCTGCATAAACAGGCAGATAGTTACGGCCATCAAAGCCGCCAACCGCCAGAAGTACAAAATTCTCAACGAATCGGTCTCAATAGATTACCGGGAGCCGGGTTCCGACGGCGACGATGCGGGAAGCCTTTCGGAGTCGATGAAGTCGGGTGAGGACACCAACCCGGAATCCATGACGCTGATGCGCGAGGTGGTCTCCTATCTTAAGGCAAACGGTGAGAACATCTTCAGCCCCATGGAAAATCTGGTGTGGAACGAGACCCTTAAAGGAAAAACGTACATGGAAATCGCCCGAGAGTACGGCAAGACCCCGAAAGCCGTGGATAACGCCCTGCAGAGGGTGAAGAAAAAAGTAATGACATACCTTGAGATATAAAAAAGTTGTTGACATCAAAACCGTGATTTAGTACAATTAACACGTTGACGATGTTTGCTGTTGTAGCTCAGTAGGTAGAGCACTTCCTTGGTAAGGAAGAGGTTCGGCAGTTCGAATCTGCTCAACAGCTCCAAAAGAAAAAAGACGTTGAAATTTCAACGTCTTTTTTCTTTGTGGGTTATAGGACAAAAAGTGTTGATAAAATGACGGAAAAGGGTTGAAGTTTCAACGCAAAACGGGAATATATGTTTCGTGCATGTTAATACTCTGAAGGTAACACTCAGTTCAACTTTTCCCAGGCAAACCTGCGATTCGGTTTAATATAATTCAACCATTTACAAGCCTCACCCGATTCTGGTTTACTTTTTCACCGTTCCACCCTTCATATGAGCTGAAATCTGCCTACAATTTTCAAACAAATCGAGTGAAACCCGGTGAAAGGTAGAATATCGTTAAACCAAAACAGGAAATCCTGACAGAATGGTTGAACCCGTTGCCTGATAGTATCGCCTTGCAACAGCGCATTATCAACACTTTTGTCCTATAACCCTGGAATTCTGAGCACGTTAGTTAAAATGGACACTCTGCAAAAAAACTTTAATCCACGTCTGAAATCTTCCCGAGTCAGCGTTTCCGAGAAGAACATTACAGGGAAAGGAGTCGTGAAACTGACGGTTGCAGGGCAGAGGTGTGAAATAGCAATCGAGAGCTGACGATAAAAAGCTCAGAAACATAAGGGATTCGGGCAACATTTTTTATAAAGCAAAGATGAATTTACTTAACGCGGATTTGATGCTATTATACCTTTAAAGTGTTAAAGTATTTTCTTCTGATGTTTCCGGGAAAGGAGTGCGTGCCTCATGAGTCTTACGGTTTCACGGCTTATGGAACTTCCGAGCCTGAGGAGGGCAAAGGTTCTGGGAGGCCGGGGAGGTCTCGACAGAATCGTATCCAGCATATCGGTGCTTGAGTATTCGTCGACTACGGACACCCAGAAAAAGCTGTTTGAAAGTATAGAATTTCAGGGCAGCGAAATAGTGATAACCGCCTTCAGCAACGTGGCCGACGACGTGGAGGCCCAGTGCGCCAACATACGGAGCATGTCCGAGGTGGGAGAGGTAGGCATGATTCTCTACTACGTGGGGATAATAATGCCTTCGGTGGACCAAAGGCTTGTAAAGCTGGCCGACGAACTCGACTTTGTACTGATATGCATGCCGGAAAATGAGCCGGATCTCAGATACAGCGAAGTGATTACCGAGGTTATGGACGCCATAATAAGAGACGAGCTGGACAACCCGGCCTTCGCTCTCGATATGCTGGACAGAATAGCGAAGCTTCCCCATAACCAGCAGACGGTAAAGACTATCATGCGAATAGCCAGCGACCGGCTCAGGGCGTCAGTGGTGATAACCGATGCCGAATACGGCATTCTCAGCGAGGCAACGTGGCCGAGAACAGAAACGCTGGGACAGGAAGAGGTGCTTTCATACATCAAAGACTGCAGCGGCGGCGAAAGCTTTAAGGAGACGAGACGAAAAGGAAGGCCGTCGTGGATATATAGGGCTGAAATTCATACGGGAGACGACAGTCTGATGCACCTTCTTGCGATTTCCGAAGGAGGCAGAATCGACCCTATGCTGTGGAAACAGGCCGTAGAAGGCGTTCGCCTGAGCATGGGCGTCTGGGGGAAGGATCACGGCAAGGTCAACCTTTCCGAACTTATCCGCGCCATTATTCAGGACGAGCCTATAAAAATGCGCCGGCTGGGAGCCTTGTACCGCATAGACGTAGAAGCCATGAGCGACGTGTGGATCATGAAGAACATGGGCGTGAACAATCCGGAAATATGGGTCGAGCCGCTGAAAAAGCTGTCATCACATTTTGTCAGCGTAGAGCTCTGCGGCCTTTATGATGATGACATACTCATATTCCCCGTAGGGGAAAGGACTTTGAGAGATATGAACGACTGGGCGGAGGCTCTGGTCGAGTTCTTCCATGAGAAAAACCTGAACTTCAGGGTGACCAGATGTCCGATGCTTCAGAAAACCTCTGCCGCAAAGTATGCCTACGAGATGAACAGCGCGTATCTGACAGACGCCATGACAATATTTCCACGGAGGGATTATTTCACACTGTCTGAAATTGAGTTTGCGGGAGAATGCAGGAGGATAGCCGACGCGGGAAAGGAAAGCGCGGCGGAATGCATGTCAATGCTGCAGCCTTTGATTGAAAGGAGAGACGGAGAAGAGATTATCCATACACTCCAGGCGTACATACTGGATGAAAATTCCAGCACAACGCGCACTGCAGAAGCAATTTTTGTCCATAAAAACACTGTAAAATATCGTCTTCAGAAGGCAGGCGACCTGCTGGGCTTCCATATAGGAGACATACTGCAGTCCCGAAATCTCGCATACGCTCTGGCGATGCAGCGAATGCTGGGACCGGCATAGGATTGATATTATAGAAGCGACGCTCACCCTGTTTGTTGTCCAAAAGGACAATGAACGGGGTGAAACTTTATCCCGACAAATAATGACTAATTTTCTGGGGGTCAATATAATTATTTCCATAATTTCAACTGCATTTAAATCGGAGGAATTTTATGGACAAGACTAACGGATTTAAAATTCAGGAAGAAGAAAGGCAGGGATGGATTTCCATCGCCATGGTCTGGACGGGCTCCGTTATATGCGTTCCGGCGCTGATGATAGGCGGAATGCTGGGCGCCGGACTGACGCTGACGGAGTGCTTCTTTGCGATTCTTTTGGGGTACGGGATGGTCTGCGTGCTCATGTGCTTTATCGGAATGCTGGCCTGCGACACGGGACTTCTGACAGCCGTTGCTGCTTCCCGGGCTCTGGGAGAAAGCGGGGCAAAATACGTAATAAGCCTTATCCTTGCCATTTCGTGCATAGGCTGGTTCGGAATTCAGGCGGCAGTGTGCGGCGCATCGTTTTCTTCAATGTTCGGAGATATTACTGGAATAGATGTTCCCGTATGGATTTCGTCGGTTGTGTGGGGAATCATAATGCTGCTGACGGCCTGCTTCAGATTCGCGGGACTTAAGTGGCTTAACAAGATAGCGGTGCCTCTTTTAGGAATCGTACTCGTCTATGCGCTCATCGACACGCTGACTTCAGGCGGGGCCGGGGCGCTTAAGGGATACGAGCCGTCCGCACCCATGTCCTTTGTAAGCGCGGTCAGCGCCACGGTAGGATCTTTCGTACTGGCTGCCGCAATTTCCGGAGACTACTGCAGGTTCGCAAAGAGCAGGAAGGACGTTATCAAATCCTCTGCGGCAGGCGTTGTACCGGCAGGCCTTGTGATACTCATGACGGGAGCGATTCTCGCGGTGTGTACGGGAAGCTACGACATAAGCGTGGTACTGGCATCTGCAGGACTTCCGGCGCTGGGTCTCATAGCCCTCATTCTGGCTACGTGGACTACCAACGTTTCCAACGCCTATTCCGGAGGACTGGCTCTTTCGGTTCTGCTGGGGCAGGACGAAAAGAAGAGCCAGGTGACGACTGCCGTAGCCGGTGTAATAGGAACAGTTCTCGCCGCGGCCGGAATACTGAACTCCATTCAGGGATTTCTGTCGCTCCTTTCGGCCATAGTTCCGGCGCTGATAGGAACCATGATCGCCGATTACTGGATAATGGGAAAGGGAAGAGCATCGGAATCTGCGGCCCGCGGCGGCGTGTATATGCCCGGACTTGTATCCTTCGTGCTTGGCGCCTTTGTCGCATGCGTTACAGGAGGGACATTCGCATCAGTACCGGCCCTGACATTTCTGAACATGCCGTTTTTCATCGGCCCTATTAACGGAATTGTTGTCGCAATGATCGTATATGTCATTTTAAGCGGACTTATGAGGAAAGGAGAGAATGAAACTTGCGTAGAATCGGAATAAAGGAAGTGGAAGATATCGCTCTGGGAGCATCGCTGCTGGGAGCCGGCGGCGGAGGCGACCCGTATTACGGAAAGCTGATGGCCATGGGAGCCATTAAGGAAAACGGACCGGTGGAGCTTATTTCGCCGGATGAGGTGCCCGATGATGCCGTGATCATGCCCATTGCGATGATGGGAGCACCTACGGTTCTCTGTGAAAAGGGAACGGGCGGAAACGAATATAGAGAAATATACGAGATGATGTCAAAATATCTCGGAAAAAAGGTCTATGCCGTAATGCCAATGGAGGCGGGCGGAGTGAATTCAATGCTCCCTATAGCTGCGGCGGCCAGGCTGGGACTTCCAATGGTGGACTGTGACGGCATGGGAAGAGCGTTTCCCGAGCTTCAGATGGTAACCTTCACTATCGGAGGAGTAAGCGCAACGCCGATGGCACTGACCGACGAAAAAGGGAACAGCGCCATATTCAATACCATTACCAACAAGTGGACGGAGGAGCTGGCCCGCGCCGTTACAATGAGCTGCGGCGGTTCCGTGACGGTATCCCTTTACATAATGGACGGCGCCACCATGAAGGCCTACGGCGTGAAGGACATAGTGACACGCAGCGAAAAGCTGGGCAGAGCCATAAGAAGCGTGAAGGAGCATCCGGAGATGACGCCGGAGGAGGCTTTTCTTTTGGCCAGCGAGGGATACAGGCTCTTTAAGGGTAAAATTTCCGACGTATTGAGGGAGACAAACGGCGCATTCAACCTTGGAAGAGTTGTTCTTGACGGTATAGGAGAGTATAAAGGCAGACGCGCGGAGGTGTCATTTCAGAACGAAAACCTGGCGGCCGTCGTTGACGGCGAGATCATGGGAACCGTTCCCGACCTCATCTGCATGGTGGACACTGAGACGTTTGTTCCCGTTACCACCGAGGCTTTGAAGTACGGCAAAAGAGTTCTGGTGGTCGGACTTAAGTGCTACGAAATGTGGAGAACTGAAGCCGGACTTGAGCTGGTGTGTCCGAGATATTTCGGAGTCGACACCGACTATATTCCTATCGAAGAAAGGGTGAAAGGGGGCGACAGATAATGTACAAATTAGGTATCGACGTCGGAGGAACCAACACCGACGCTGTCATAATAGACGAAAACAGAAACGTAGTGGCGGAAATAAAGCACCCTACCACGGACGATGTTTACGACGGAATAATCTGCGCCATCAGAAATGTGCTGGAAATTTCCGGAGTGGACAGATCGGAAATCAGTCAGGCTATGCTGGGAACCACCCAATGCACCAACGCCATAGTGGAACGCAAGAATCTCGCAGGAATTGCTCTTATCCGCATCGGAGCGCCTGCAACGACGGGAATACCGCCTATGGTTGACTGGCCCGAGGACATCCAGACCGTCGTTAAGGATCAGATTATAATAAGGGGCGGGTACGAATTTGACGGAAAAGAGCTCGCCCCCCTGGATGTCGAGGCGGCAAGGGCGTTTTTGGAGAAGGTGAAGGGAAAAGTTCACTCCGTGGCCGTAACCTGCGTTTTCTCCACCATAAGAAACGATCACGAGCTTCAGATAGCGGAGCTTTGCCGCGAAATAATGGGAGAAGACGTGCACGTCTCAATATCCAGCGAAATAGGTTCCATGGGAATGATAGAAAGGGAAAATGCGACTATCCTTAACGCGGCGCTCCACGAAGTGGCCGGAAGGCTGACTGAAGGCTTTGCGCTGTCTCTGGCAAAAGAGGGAATAACCAACGCGGAGATATATCTTTCTCAGAACGACGGAACCCTTATGACCATGGAGCACGCCCGCAGATACCCGATACTTACCATAGCCTGCGGACCGACAAATTCCATAAGAGGCGCGTCATATCTTACGGGCGTGAAAAATGCAATCGTCATAGACGTGGGAGGAACCACCACGGACCTGGGCGTGATCCAGAACGGGTTCCCGCGGGAATCCAGTGTTGCGGCCACCATAGGCGGCGTCAGAACGAATTTCCGAATGCCCGATATAATTTCCATAGGTCTCGGAGGCGGCTCCATAGTGAGAGAGCAGCCTGACGGTTCCGTTACCGTAGGCCCTGACAGCGTAGGGTACAAAATCGGAACGGAAGCCGTTGTCTTCGGCGGAAGCACTATTACTGCCACGGACATAGCCGTAAGGCTGGGCATGGCCGACCTGGGAGACCCTAAGCTGGCGGAATCCATCGACGAGGGGTTCGCTTTAAAAGCTATGGAGACCATCAGGGCCATGGCGGAGGACTGCATAGACAGCCTCAAGGTTTCAAGCGATGACGTTGATGTAATTCTGGTAGGAGGCGGTTCCATAGTGATGCCTAAAAACCTGGCCGGCACATCCGAGGTCTACAATCCTGAACATTTCGGATGCGCCAATGCCATAGGCTCCGCAATTTCCAAGGTTTCCGGAGACTACGAGAAGCACATAGACTACGACAAAATCCCTCGTGACGAGGCTCTGGCCCGGGCAAAGGCCGAAGCCGTGGAGCTTGCCGTTGCGGCCGGCGCCATAAGAGAAACCGTTGAAATCATAGAGGTGGAAGACGTACCGTTGGCCTACTACGTGGGAAACACCAGCAGAGTCCGCGTCAAGGCCGCCGGAGATCTGGCATAGTCACAGCCTTCTTTCCATACATTGAGGGACTGTAATAGAGAAACCGCTATAGTCATTTTAGCTTAGGCGACGACTATAGCGGTTTTTCGTTGTGTATTACGAGTTCATCATCATATATGTTCGTGCAGCGAGAGCCAGTTCCTCGTACTCTGCCGGTTTTCTGTAATTCTTCCCCGTTATGGCTGCAATCTTGTCAAGCCGGTATCGCAGTGTGTTTTCATGCTGGTACGTATGTCGGGCCAAAGCCTTCAGATTCCCGCCAAAGCGGACGTAGTCCAGAAGTGTGTTCAGGAGACTGCCTCTGTTTTCCGCATCAAATTCGATGACAGGCTCAAGAATTTCCGCTGTGTATTCATGGAGAATCTCAGAATCCTTCACGGACAGCAGAACCTTATAGATACCGATATCGGAATAGCGCTGGTACGGAGAATTTTCGGATGCATCGTTTACGATGCAGTTCATTGAGTGAATCTGTGAAGCGTAAAGAGCCTCCTGCAGGGCTTTACCAGTGCTTTCCACACGAAAGTGTGCATCACTTACGCCTATGAAGCTGTCCGGAAACAGGTCCAAAACCTTCTCGATATATCCGGATATGGTATCCGGGTTCAGCAGGTTTTGCGATATGAAGAGGAAAAAGCCCTTCTCGAAGCGCAGAAATTCTATTGAAACATCGGAGGACACCATACTTTTTTGTAAATTGTTTAAATTGAGAAGGTCGTTGTCTGGTAAAGTACGATCGGTTCGAAAGTACGCCACGGCGTACTGATCCCTAAAAAAGGGAAAAAGTCTGCGTGCGGTTATTTTTCTGTCCGCCGGTTCCATCGGATGAAACATAAGACGATTGAGTGATGCTTCAGCCAGCTCAGAGCTTTTCATAACCTCGATACTGCGATCTATCTGAATGATAAAATCCTCAAAGAATATCTGCGAGGCATCGGCAAGGAGAATCGGAAAGCTTTTTGAATCGGCGTACCGAAGAACCGAGTCGTGAAAAGGCAGGTGGAATACGTTCTTTACAACAAGCCCGCTGCACTTTCTCGATACGAGGTATTTCACCGCATCACGGAGGAGGAAGGGGTTGTCTTTTGCGAACAGTGCCGATGTGAGTACCAGCTGGCCCGGAAGAAAGTTGGTATGGACGTATTTTTCGTTGAGACTTCGATCCAGCTCGTAGTCCAGAACTCCGCATCCCGTTACGACGTTGTCCAGTCCGTCTTCACCTGCAAGTATCCGCAGGTTTTTAAAGTAATCGAATCCGAGGAAGTCTTTGACTCTGATTTCCATTTATCTTCTCCTTTACAACAAGGTATATCGATAGAAGTATCATATTTAATGGGTATTTTACATAATCGGAGAAGTTTTTGCAATGGGGACGGTTGTAAAAAATCAAAAAATCACGGGGCGTGAAAGTGATTTTCAACAAAACACTCCCGTTGAAGTCTGATCGGAAAACAGATATAACTTTTATAAAGAACATGGGAGATGCGTGAGCAGAGAGAAAGGAGATACGTATTTTGGAACTGAAGGTGTTAGGCCGCAGTGATTTGAAAAAGGTTCTCGATATGAGGAGCGTGGTGGAAGGCGTAAAAACCGTGTACGGACTTAAGGCAAAAGGAGATACTGAAGTCTGGCCGCTGGTTGCCTATGAATTTGCAAAGCAGGAAGCCGTTATGGATATACGTTCCGGAGCGGTATTGGGAAGTGAACAGCTTCACGTCCTTAAGATGCTGAACAATTTTCCTCACAACAGGGAAAAAGGTATCCCGGTGTTTACGGGAATGCTGATGGTGTTCGACTCCGAAACGGGTCTTCCCCTCGGGGTAATGGATGCGTCCTACATTACCGGAATGCGAACGGGTGCAGCCGGAGCCGTCGGTGCATCCGTACTGGCAAGAAAGGATTCAACGGTTCTTACGGTGCTGGGCGCAGGCAGACAGGCAATGTTCCAGATTGCCGCGGTGACGGTTACGATGCCGAATATAAAGACGGTGTACATTGCGGATGAACTGGATAAGGAAAATGAAAAGAATTTTGCCGGATTGTGCCGGGAAAACCTTAAAACACAGTTCGGTATTGACGCGGCGGATGTTGCATTCCTGCCTGCGGGAAGTCTTGCGGAAGCGGTAGCGGCAAGCGATGTGGTTATAACCGTAACGCCGTCACGCAAACCGGTAATTATGAAAGAGTGGGTTAAACCGGGAACCCATTTCAGCTGTATCGGTGCCGATATGGAAGGCAAGGAAGAAATAGACCCGGAAATATTCAGAAACGCAAAAGTATTTGCAGACGATAAGGAGCAGTGCATTCGCGTGGGCGAAATGGAAATTCCGGTGAAATCGGGAGTTATTTCCCGCGATGACATCCGTGGAGAAATAGGACAGGTTATCACGGGGCAAATCGAGGGACGCACCAATGACGACGAGATTACAGTTTTTGATGCGACGGGTCTGGCCCTCCTTGATCTTGTGACGGGAAAGAAGGCTCTTGACGGAGCGTGGGAGAAAGATATCGGGCTGACTGCCGATATATAAAAACTGAAGTAAGATTAGTATTTGGTATGTTTTTGCAAAAGAACTTTGAAAGGAGACTTTTATGAACATTGCACGTTTTGATCTGGAATTCTGGCTGAATCCCCTTGACTCGGTAGCAAAGTATAACTTCGGTTCCAGCTGCTGCAAACCTGTGACAGTATCCGAAATGCTCGAACTCACCGGAACGGACAGAGAAGAATTCTTTAAAGAAATTGAGAACATGAGCCTTCATTACGGATGGTTTGAGGGAATGCCGCGGATGAAGAAGGCCATAGCGGATCTCTATACCGACGTAGTAACTCCCGAAATGGTGCTCAGCGTACACGGAGGGACCGGCGCGAACTCCATCGTGTGCCAGGCTCTCTGCGGCCCGGGAGAAAACGTGGTCTGCATTCTGCCGAGCTATCAGCAGCACTACTCCATTCCTGAGGCTTTAGGAACTGAGGTGCGCATATATAACTGTGGCGAAGGTGAAGAGTATACGGTAGACCTTGACAAGGTAAGAGCCATGGTGGATAAAGATACTAAGATGATCTGCCTCACAAATCCGGGCAATCCGACCGGATACACCTTCACAAAGGAAGAGCTGGAAGAGCTTGTTGACATGGCAAGAGAAGCAGACGCATACCTCCTCTGCGATGAAATCTACAGAGGACTCAGCAAAGACTACATGTGGTCGGCGGCCGATCTTTACGAGAAGGCAATCGTGACAAGCAGCACCAGTAAAGTGTTCTCCAGCGCAGGAACGAGAGTGGGATGGATAGTGACGAGAGATCTTTCCATAAAGGAAGACCTTATGAACCTGAGGTCCTTTAACAGCATATGCGAAGGCCCTATAAACGAGCTCATTGCAGCCATCATTCTGGAGAGCAAAGACGTATTCTACGAAAGAAACCGCAAAATCGTGGAAGAAGCGAGAAACGTGTTCCACGACTGGATTAAGACTCAGCCTCATCTGCGTCTGGCCTGTGAAAGCGCCGGACCTACATCATATGTGTACTACGATTTTGATATTCCGGCTCAGGAGTTTGCCGAAGATCTGCTGGCAAAGAAAAACGTACTGGTATGCCAGGGCGGCGTGTTCCAGCAGGAAAAGAGCTTCCGCATCGGCTACGGCTTCGGCGACGTAGAATATTTCAAAGAGGGACTTGCTCTTCTCGGAGAATATATCAAAGAGCTTGAATAGAAACCCTGGAAGAACCGTCCGGCAGGGCGGTTTTTCTGCTGTGTAAATCTGCTTGTAAACTCCGAAAACCTGTGATAAAATAGCCTATAGGTTTGAGCAAAACCCAACGGGATTTGGGGACGCCCGAATCCATACTTCTAAAAAGTAACGTTATGAATTAGGAGGTAAAGACCAATGGCAAAGCAGAAATTTGAAAGAACGAAGCCGCATATCAACATCGGAACCATCGGCCACGTAGACCATGGTAAGACTACCCTTACGGCGGCAATCACAACAGTGCTGCATCAGAGATACGGACTT
>CALXBQ010000057.1 GCA_944386595.1 uncultured Clostridia bacterium | reverse complement strand
CCTATAATTCCAATGCAATCGAAGGGAATACTCTGACTTTGCGCGAGACCGACATGGTACTGCGTGGACTGACAATTGATAAGAAGCCGCTTAAAGACCACATGGAGGCGGTCGGACACAAAGAGGCTTTTGATTATGTATGCGAGCTTGTAAAAGATAATGCTCCGATTAGCGAGAGTATTATCAAGCAGATTCACTATCTTGTGCTGGCGGATAAAAGGGACGACAGAGGCGTGTACAGAAGAGTTCCTGTCAGAATTATGGGCGCAAAGCATGAACCTGTGCAGCCTTATCTGATCCAGCCTGAGATGGAGCGGCTGCTGGAGGATTATAGAAACAGTGCAGGACATATTATTACCAGGCTTGCGCGATTCCACATCGAATTTGAAGACATTCACCCGTTTATCGACGGCAATGGCCGCACGGGCAGACTGCTTGTGAATCTGGAACTGATGAAGACAGGATATCCACCGATTAACATTAAGTTTGCAGACAGGATTGCGTATTATAACGCTTTTGACGAATACCTTGCAGGACATAAACCTGACGCTATGGAAAAACTGTTTGCAAGGTATGTGAATGAAAGGCTGGATATGTATCTGGATATGCTGCGGGAGTAGCGGGGTATATGTTACTTTGGTAAGAACAAGTTCGAGAAATACTATGGTTATTCCTTTAATAGTCACGCCTCTTATCAGGTTTTATTACTTTTTGTGGACGAAATACGCTGAATTTGGCCACGTATCGAGGCAAAACAAGGCAAACTAACGCAAATCAGGAGGACTTTATAATATGATACGAATACTTTTCATTTGCCACGGCAACATCTGCCGCTCGCCGATGGCCGAGTTTATGTTTAAAGATATGGCGTTGCGCCGCGGTATGGCAGAGGACTTTTACGTAGAATCTGCCGCAACCAGCCGGGAGGAGATAGGGAACGATATTCACAGGGGAACCAGGGGCATTCTGGAAAGGGAAGGAATACCGTACTGCAGGCGCAGAGCGAGACAGGTGACGAGGGCTGACTACGACAATTTCGATTATCTCATAATTATGGACGAGGAGAACAGAAGAGGACTCGGCTGTATTATCCCGGAAGATCCCGAAAACAAGATACATAAACTTATGGAATATGCCGGAGAGGACAGAGACGTGGCAGACCCCTGGTATACGGGGAACTTTGACGAAACCTTTAAAGACATAGACAAAGGCTGTCGCGGTTTTCTTGAATATCTGAGAAGAGAAGGCAGGATATGATTTATTACGTATATATGCTCAGATGCGAAGACGGCTCTCTTTACACAGGAATCACCACTGACCTTGCGCGTCGGTTTGAGGAACACAGAAACGGAAAAGGCGCAAAATACACGAGGAGCAGGGGCGCTGTCAGAATAGAGGCCGCATGGAGCTGCAAAGAAAAAGGCGATGCGCTGAGGCTTGAAAGCGCTATAAAAAAGCTGCCCAAAGGCAAAAAGGAAAAACTGGCAGCGGGAACGGAAGAAAACCTGCCTGCTTCAGTCTCGGAGCTTGTCGAAGCTTTCTTTCATAGAGTTGAAGACGTCTGTCACATCATCCATGGAGGTAATTCATTGTACTTCAGCTACGGAGAAAAGGAAATCGAATATCTTAAGAGCAGGGACAAAGTCCTGGGCGAGATTATAGACAAAGTGGGACACGTGTACAGGGAAGTGGATACGAATCTTTTTTCATCCGTCGTTCATCACATCGTCGGTCAGCAGATATCGACCAAAGCCCAGGCCACTATCTGGAACAGGATGAAGGAAAAGCTGGGAGAGGTGAACGCCGAAACCGTGTCTGAAGCCACTGCAGAGGAGCTTCAGTCCATAGGAATATCATTTCGAAAAGCGGAATACATAAAGGATTTTGCCCGGAAGGTGAAATCGGGAGAGTTCGACATAGACAGAATCGAAGGACTTTCCGACGATGAAGTCATCGGTGAACTGGTGAAGCTGAAAGGGGTAGGAGTGTGGACCGCGGAGATGCTTCTTCTGTTCTGCCTGGAAAGGCCGGACGTTTTAAGCTACGACGACCTTGCCATACAGCGTGGTCTCAGGATGGTGTATCATCACAGGAAAATAGATAGAAAGCTCTTCGAAAAGTACAGGAGACGGTTCAGCCCTTACGGAAGTGTGGCGAGCCTGTACCTGTGGGCGGCTGCGGGAGGAGCTGTGCCGGAGCTTAAGGACTACGCCCCGAAAAAGAAGAAATAATTATATGAAGTCGCTGTGGCGGAGACTACTCTCTTATAGCCACAGCGATTTTTGTTACGTATTCGGACGGGGAGCTTACGGCGGCGTCGGACATGAGGTACTCCTCATAGGCAAAATCACCTAATGGAAGGCCGTTTTCCCGGGCGTAGGACAAAAGGGCTTCATAGGCGTAGTCAAGGGTTTCATACTCCCCCTGATGGTAGACGGTAAGGTACTTTCCGCCGGGGAAAACGCCGGGATATGCTATTTCCGACGCGCCTTCGCATTCACCGCCGCCTGCCGCATATGCATAAAGGTATGAAAAGCGGGAAGTGTCGACGGTTACGTCCGCTTCTATTCTGAGAGCCGTTCCCACCATGCTGGAGTCTGACAGGTGATTGCTCTTGCAGAATCCCGTGTATTCTTTCGAAAAATCATCCATGAAGAGAGACTGGCCGCTGCCGGGATTGCGGCTGCAGATTAAAGGCGCAGGTGGCAATGTGACGGTGCGGATTACTCCTTTTTCCGCGCAGACTGCTTCCTTTGTCAGCTCGCGCATTTCGCTCACATACTGAACTTTCTTTCTGAGACTTTCAGCCTCGGCGTTAAGTCTGGCAAGCTGGACGTCCAGCAACTCCTGAAACCGGGCCGGACTGCGGTCCTTAAGGTACTTCTTTATCTCCTTCAGAGGCATTCCCAGATTTTTAAGGAGGGTGATTACGAGGAAGGTGTCGTACTGATGATATGAGTAGTATCTGTAACCGTTCTTTTCGGTGAAAAAGGGCTTAAGAAGGTCTATCTGGTCGTAGTAGAATATGACGTGTTTTTCCACCTGACAAAGGTCTGCAAACTCTCCGGTGGTCAGATATTTAGTCTTTTTCATAGTCGCGCGCTCTCCCTGAAAAACATTTAAAAATCAGCATATTTTGACATAGCCTTATTGACTATAAGGTTACCTTATAGTTTATGATAAATCAAGTAGGAAAAACATTTTGCAGGAAAGAGGTAGAGACTTTTGAAACTTATTCTTCATTACCTGAAAAGATATAAGCTGCTCTTCATTATTGACCTTATCTCCATCTGCGGATTCGTTCTGGTGGAGCTCGGAATACCGACCATCGTGGCCGACATGATCGATAACGGCGTGGCCATGGGGGATAAAGGCTACATATACAGAATGGGCGGCGTCATTGCGGCAATTTCCTTTATCGGTGTTGCGGGAACCATTATCGCCGGCTACTGCTGCGCGAAAATGTCAACGTCCATTACAAGGGATATAAGAAACGAGCTCTTTGAGAAGATACAGACCTTCTCGCACTTTGAGATGAATCAGTTCGGTACGGCGTCCCTTATCACCAGAACCACCAACGACGCGTTTCAGATTCAGATGTTCGTCAACGTGCTTTTAAGGACGGCGCTGCTGACTCCCGTAATGATAGTATTCAGTATAATCATGACCGTGAGGGCTTCTTTTACCCTGTCCATGATTATCGGAGCCACCATTCCGGTCATCGTCATAGGCGTAATCATAGTCGCAAAAATCTCGGAACCAATATCTGAGGCTCAGCAGAAATCCATCGACGGCCTCAACAGGATTTCGAGGGAAAATCTCACGGGAATCAGGGTGGTAAGGGCGTTTACCAACGACGCCTACGAAGAGGAACGCTTTGATAAGACCAACGTCGAGTACACCACCCTTTCAAAGAAGCTCTTCAAGATCATGTCCATGACTCAGCCGGTATTCTTCCTGCTCATGAACCTTGCGGGACTTCTCATATACTGGATAGCGGCCATACTCATAGACGACGGAGCGCTGCAGGTGGGAAGGCTTGTGGCTTTTAACGACTACCTTTTCCACGCAATGTTCTCCGTAATGCTGTTCTGCCTGGTGTTCATGCTGTACCCGAGGGCCGCCGTATCGGCAAGGCGTATCAGCGCGGTGCTCGAGACGGAAGGCTCCGTAAAATCCCCTGAAAATGGGAAGACCGTGGAAAAGATTACAACTCTGGAATTCGACAATGTGACCTTTCAGTTCGCAGACAGCGACGAACCGGCTCTCAAGGATCTTAACTTTAAGATAGAAAAGGGTGAAACCTTTGCGATCATAGGAAGTACGGGCTCCGGAAAGAGCGCTCTCATAAATCTCATACCCAGGTTTTATGACGTGACAAAGGGCGCCGTCAGGGTAAACGGAAAGGATCTCAGAGATCTCGACCTTTTCGGGCTGAGGAGGCGCATAGGATTCGTGCCTCAGAAGGCAACCCTGTTTACGGGAACCATAGCCGAAAACATCAGATTCGGAAATCCGGGAGCCACGGACGACGAGGTGAGGGAGGCTGCGAGAATAGCGCAGGCTCTCGACTTCATAAGAGAAAAGGACAAAGGCTTTGGCGAGGAGATTACGGAAGGAGCAACCAACCTTTCGGGAGGTCAGAAGCAGAGAGTCTCCATAGCGAGAGCTCTTGCGGAGCATCCGGACGTTTACGTCTTTGACGACTCGTTCTCCGCTCTGGACTTTAAGACCGAGGCGAAATTAAGACACGAGCTTAAAGCGGTGACGAAGGAGGCCATAACCGTCATAGTTGCCCAGAGAATATCGACGGCCATGGATGCGGATCAGATTCTCGTCCTTCACGACGGAAAAACTGTAGGCCTCGGAAAACACAGAGATCTTCTGAAGAACTGCGACATATACAGAGAAATCGCAGAATCCCAGCTCAGCGAGGAGGAACTGTCAAAATGAAAGAAAACAGGGAAAAAGGCAGAACGCTGAGAGAAAACTTCAGGGTTCTGAAGCCGTTTATCATGCCGTATAAATGGGGATACATCATAGCCATGGCAATGGTAGTCATAACGTGCGTGGCTCTTGTGGTCGCGCCGACCTTTGAGGGAAAGATCACATCGTCACTGGTTGCCGACGTGGAAGCGGGGCGTCCCGTAGCCTTCGGCGTGATAAAAAGGCTTGCGGTCGTGCTCATAATAACATATTCCACAAAGACGATATCTCAGATAGTGGAGATAAGCTGTCTTACCACATCAATTCAGAACGCCATGCACGATTTGCGCGAGGCGCTGAACAAGAAGATACACAGACTGCCTGTAAGGTACTTCGACAGACACAAGTACGGAGACGTTCTCAGCGTCCTCACTAACGATGTGGACACCGTTTCCACGGCTCTCCAGGAGAGCCTTATGCAGATTTTCAGCGGAATCATAATGATTATTTTCGCCGTCTGCATGATGATAAGCATCAACGGGTACATGGCCATAATCGCCATAATGCTAATACCGCTGTCGCTTATCGCCACCAAGATAATAGTTTCAAGATCCCAGAAGAGGTTTAACGCCCAGCAGAATGCGCTGGGAGAGCTTAACGGCGCCATAACAGAGATGTACGGCGGATTTCAGGAGATACTCCTCTACAACCGTCAGGAGAAGAGCATAGAGAAATTTAAAGAGATAAACTCAAGGCTTCAGAAGAACGCTTTCAGCGCCCAGTTCATGTCGTCGCTGATTTCACCGCTTATTTCTCTCTGCACATACCTGATAATCGGCGCATGCGCGGTGACCGGATCTGTCTACGCCATATCGGGAGCCATCCTCGTAGGCCAGCTTCAGGCCTTCATCAGGTACATATGGCAGGTCAACGACCCGCTTTCACAGGTATCCCAGCTTTCGGCCCAGATACAGGCGGCCTTTGCGGGAATGAAGAGAATCGTAGACCTTCTTTCCGAAAAGGAAGAGGTTCCCGACAGCGCTCCTGCGGATATCTCTCACGTCAAAGGCGGCGTAGTGTTCGACCATGTAAAGTTCGGATACGGAGAAGGGGACATAATCAAAGACTTCAGTCTGGAGGTAAAGCCGGGAGAGATGGTTGCTGTAGTAGGTCCTACGGGAGCGGGAAAGACTACCCTCATAAACCTTCTGGAAAGGTTCTACGACGTTCAGGGCGGAAGCATCAGAATAGACGGAACGGACGTCAGGGATATGACGAGAGACCAGCTGAGAAGCATCTTCGGCATGGTTCTGCAGGACACGTGGCTGTTTAACGGTTCCATCATGGAAAACATCAGGTACGGACGTATGGACGCCACCGATGAAGAGGTATATGAAGCGGCAAAGAAAGCCAACATACATCACTTCATAACGACCCAGCAGGGCGGCTACAATATGGTTTTAAACGAAGAGGGAACCAACGTGTCCCAGGGCGAGAAGCAGCTTCTTACCATAGCGAGAGCCTTCCTGAAGGATCCTGAGATCCTCATTCTCGACGAGGCCACTTCATCGGTTGACACGAGGCTTGAGAAAATGCTTCAGGATGCCATGAAGAAGATAATGCACGGCAGAACAAGCTTTGTAATAGCTCACAGGCTTTCCACCATAAGAAACGCCGACAAGATTCTCCTCATGCAGCACGGAGACATAATCGAGCAGGGAACCCACGAGGAGCTCATGGCGAAAAACGGCGCCTATGCGGCCCTCTACAACGCCCAGTTCACCAGATAGTTATGTTCATTCGGCCTGTGGGCCAAATACGTTTATCAGCAATACCTGGCCCGCACATGAGTTTAGGCTGCGGGCCATATGTCGATTTTCTGCTCGTATGGCCCGCAAAGATGCCCTCCGTTGCGGGCCATCTACATCTTTATTTTTGATCTGGCCCGCATATTTCCTTATTTTGCGGGCCAGATAGCCTCTAATTAGTCGGTTGGCCCGCAATTTTACCGTTGTTGCGGGCCACATACCCTGCATACTGAAATTTGGCCCGCAGCTAAGCGGCTTTTCAAAACAAACAGAAACTGCCCCATTGATAAAACAGAAATCGTCAATGGGGCAGTCTCAGAACCAGCCGTCAGTTTTACAGGCGGAAGCAATTGCTCAGCTATTTTGCGTAATAAACTCTGTTTTCGTGTCTCGGTGAAGCCTCAGGAAGATTGACGGCAGGATAGCCCACAATGCAGTGTCCGATTCCTTCGTATTCACCTTCGACTCCGAGGTCTTTAAGAATCTGCTTTCCTTCTTCAGTCTCAAACTCTTCCTTTGCTCTGTGGATCCAGCAGCTGCCGAGGCCCAGGGAATGAGCGGCCAGCATCATATTGCCCATAACGAGGCTTCCGTCGTATACCCTGTTCGGCCTATCCTTCTCGGCAAGAACTATGAGAACGACAGGGGCTCCGTAGAAAGGATCGCTTCCTTCAGGGAAAGCGCCGATTTCGCGGTTCATCTCGGAAAGCCTGTCCCGTAACTTCTTGTCGGTAACCTCAACTATGATAGCAGGCTGAAAATCCATGCCGCTTGCCGCATAAAGACCGGCTTTTATTATCTCATCGATTTTTTCCTGGGGAACCATATCAGGCTTATATTCCCTGATACTGCGTCTTTCCAGCATTGCTTTTATTACTTCGTTTGCCATAACAGTAGTTCATCTCCTTATATCATACTCACTTTATTTTTCCGGATTCCAGACGTCGTTCAAGATCATCTCCAGATCCTCCCTGCAGCCTCCGCAGACGTTGCCTGTGTTGGAAGCCTTGCAGAGGGTTACAAGGTCCGTAATACGCTCTTTTCTGATTATGTCCTCAATTTCGCCTCTCGTCACGTGACGGCAGAGACATACTTCGTAGTCGCGGGATTTTTTATCCATATTTCACCTTTTGACGCATCGCGCCGTCTCCTTTCTTTTCGATTATTTACTATTTTACCCCTTATTCTTAAATATATGCAACAGATTTAACATGTTTCTTTCTTGAGTTTTTTCACGGAGTGAATATATAATATATATGTCTGGAGGATTAGAAAAATGAGAAGAACCAAGATAGTATGCACCATAGGACCTGCGTCCAGGGATCCGAAGATTCTTGAAGAGATGCTGAAGGCGGGAATGAACGTTGCGAGGATGAACTTTTCCCACGGCACCCATGAAGAGCACAGAAAGACCATAGAGGAATTCAGGCGCGTGAGAGACAGGATGGGTATACCCGCCGCCGTGCTCCTGGATACCAAGGGCCCGGAAATCAGAATTAAGAATTTCGTAAACGGAAAAGAGGTCCTTAAGGAAGGCGACAGATTCACCATAACCACGAGAGATGTGGAAGGGACTAAGGAACAGGTTTCCGTCACGTATAAGGATTTTCCGAAGGAGCTGAAGCCGGGAAACCAGATTCTCATAAACGACGGCAAGATAGTCATAAGAACAGATGAGATAACGGAAACCGACGTCATAGGTACGGTGATTCACGGGGGAGAGATAAGCAACCACAAGGGGATAAACCTGCCTAATGTAAATGTCAATATGGCTTACATGAGCGAGCAGGACAGGAAGGACATACTTTTCGGCATAGAAAACGACGTGGACTACATAGCCGCATCATTTGTCAGGACGGCGGGGGACGTGGAGACCGTAAGGAAGCTCCTTAACGAAAACGGCGGTTCTAAAATAAAAATCATTGCCAAGATTGAAAGCACCCAGGGAGTGGAAAACTTCGAAGAGATTCTGCACGCGGCCGACGGAATCATGGTGGCCCGCGGCGACATGGGAGTAGAGGTGGCGTACGAGAAGCTTCCGGGAATTCAGAAGCGCTTCATACGCCGGTGCGTCCAGTCGGGAAAAATCGTAATAACGGCTACCCAGATGCTGGAGTCCATGATAAACTCGCCGGTTCCAACGAGAGCCGAGATAACCGACGTCGCCAATGCAGTATTTGACGGAACCAGCGCAGTCATGCTCTCGGGAGAAACCGCAGCGGGAAGTTACCCGGTGGAGGCGGTTGCAACCATGTCAAAGATTGCGGAGCAGGCCGAGAGCGATATAATGAGGGTCAGCAGCTACGCGAGAGAAATGGTATGGCACGAAATGGACGCCCTGGACGTCACCAACGCCATAGCTCACGCGGCGAGCACCCTGGCGCAGGATATAAAGGCCGGCGCCATAATGGCTGTTACAAAGACGGGGTATACGGCGGGACGAATGGCCAAGTTCAGACCGGACACCCTGATAATCGGCGCTTCGCCTTACGAGAAAACCTATCATCAAATGTCTCTCCTTTGGGGCGTTTATCCTATACGCTCCGACTATAGAAAGGAAATCGAGGACTGCATGGAAAACTATGCGTCAAAGGCCATAGACGCAGGGATAATAAAAGAGGGCGACAAGCTTGTCGTGACTGCGGGACTCCCCGTTGACGAGAAGGGAAACACCAACCTGATACGAGTTATCACCGCCGAGAAAAACTGAAGAGTAAAATAAAGGGACGGCATGGGCCGTCCTTTTTAAATCTTAAATTTTCGTGTATCAAAGTACGAAACCGGGTTCTTCCGCATCTTTTTCTGCAAGAACCTTTTCGTATTCCGCAAATATAGCCTCCTTGATTCTGTTTCGTGTTTCCGATACGAGAGGATGCGCTATATCTCTGAAATCGCCTTCTCCCATCTTCCTGCTCGGCATTGCGATGAAAAGGCCGTTCTGTCCTTCGATGATCTTGATGTCGTGAACTACGAACTCATCGTCGAAGGTTATGGAAACTACAGCCTTCATCTTTCCCTCATCGCTGACTTTTCTGATTCTCACGTCGGTAATATTCATATTAGACCACCTTTCTGCCAATAAACTCGGGTCGCTACTTGATAGAGCAATTATACACCTATATAATATAGAATACAAGTGCGATTCTAAAAAATCTGATTATTAGGCAGAATCTCTATGGTTCTGTTCACCTCGTCAACTTCGCCAAGGTAGAGAATTGCAGTGTATTCGGCGATTTTCTTTTTTTCCGGAGTTCTGCTGGCAATGGCGATTCCCGTACCTGCCACTGACACGTCGAACTCGGACAGAATGTCGGCTATGCCCTTGGTGCTTCCGCCGCCTCTCATGAAGTCGTCGATGATTATGGCGCTGGAACCGGGAACTACGGCGCGCTTTGCTATGGACATCTTCTGGACTCTGTCGTAGGAGCCAGAGAAGTAGTTGATGCTCACGGTGCTTCCTTCGGAAACCTTTGCCTCGCGGCGTATTATTACCAGGGGGAGGTTGAGGTAGTGGGCCGTCATTGCGGCAAGGGGTATTCCCTTGGTCTCCACGGTAGCCACGTAATCGGCAGCCGTGTCCTTAAACTTCCGGGCAAAGACTGCGGCTATGCGCTTTACGAGGCCCGTGTCGAACATTATGTCTGATGTGTAGAGAAATCCGCCGCCGAGAATCCTGCTGCCGTCGTTTATCCGTCTGCAGAACTCCTCCTGAAGGTCCTTAAGCTGCCCGTCCGTTATGCCCGCGACGAATTTTACGCCGCCTCTGGCTCCCGGTATGGTCTCGATGGTTCCCGTGCCGGTGAGCTCTATGGCCTCCGCCGCAAAGTCCATATCTTCGCTTATGCTGGACTTCGCCGCGTCAAACATATCGCAGAAGTATTGAAGAGGGAAAATCTTTCCCGGACTGTCTGTAAGGATTTTGATTATAGCGCCTACTCTGAGGGTTCTTTTCAATGGAATTCTCCTCCTTTGTCAAAGGGTTAAAAAAATCGTTACATGCATTATACATGAGAAAACCTCTGCGGTATACGATTAAGTTGAAATCGGACTTAATTTTTTTGATGTTTAGTAAAGCTTTTTTTGTTCCGGTATGTTATAATAAATCCGTCTTAAACGGCAAAGCCGTACACCAAGGAGGACAAGTTATCGATGATTAATTTATCGGATTTTAAGAACATACACTGTATCGGCATAGGGGGCATAGGGCTTTCCGCCATTGCCGAAATACTTCTCGCAAGAGGATATAAGGTGTCGGGCTCCGATATGAAGGAATCCGATATTACAGATAAATTAAGGGCGCAGGGCGCGGAGATATATATAGGCCACAGGGCCGAAAACGTGGAAAACGCAGATCTCGTCATTTATTCTGCGGCCATTTCCGACGAAAACCCGGAGATGGTGAGAGCAAAGGAGAAAAATGCCGTTCTCGCAGGAAGAGCGGAAATTCTGGGAATACTCATGGACGAGTTTGAAAACAGCATAGCCATAAGCGGCACCCATGGAAAGACTACCACTACTTCTATGGTTTCCCTCATACTGGATAACGCGAAGCTGGATCCTACCATTCTGGTAGGCGGAAATCTGGCCGAAATAGGGGGAAACGTAAGAGTCGGCGGCAGTTCTTTCTTTGTTACGGAGGCGTGCGAGTACAGGGACAGCTTCCTGGAGCTTCGCCCCATGACCGAGGTCATACTCAATATCGACTCGGATCACCTGGACTACTTTAAGGACATAGATCACATAGTAAAGTCCTTTAAGAGATTTACGGAAAACATCAAGAGAGGCGGAAGACTCATAGCGTACGATTCCAATCCGTTCCTCTCCGGAATCATCAAGGAGATACCGCAGACTATAACTTACGGATACAACGGAAACAGCGTGTACAGCATTTCCGACATAACGTTCTCCCATACGGGAATGCCGTCCTTCGACGTGTCGTATAAGGGGCAGCTTTTGGGAAGAGTGAAGCTTAACGTGCCGGGAGAGCATAATATCCTGAACGCTACGGCGGCTTTTGCATGCTGCCATCAGATGGGAGTAAGCCCGGAGGTAATAATAGACACTCTCGGAAAGTATACGGGAACCCAGAGGAGATTCGACATACAGGGAACCACGAAAAAAGGCGTTACGGTGGTTGACGACTACGCTCACCATCCGACGGAAATCAGAGCGACCCTTTC
>CALXBQ010000056.1 GCA_944386595.1 uncultured Clostridia bacterium | reverse complement strand
GTTATAAAGGTGGGCGATGCTACCGAGACAGAGCTTAAGGAGAGAAAGCTGAGAATAGAGGACGCTCTCAACGCTGCAAAGGCTGCGGTAGAGGAAGGCATCGTAGCAGGCGGCGGAGTTGCTCTGTGCAACGCTATTCCGGCAGTTGCGGCTTATGCCGAGACTCAGGAAGGCGACGCAAAGACGGGCGCCAAGATCATCGTAAGAGATCTGGAAGAGCCTGTTAGACAGATCGCAGAAAACGCAGGCTTTGAGGGAAGCGTAGTAGTTGCTGAGGTTAAGAACCAGAAGGAAGGCTGGGGCTTCAACGGAGCTACGGAGGAATACGTTGACATGATCGGCGCAGGCATCGTGGATCCGGTTAAGGTTACGAGATCCGCTATTCAGAATGCTGCTTCCGCATCCGCAATGCTCCTCACCACAGAGGCCGGAATCGTGGACATCAAGGAAGAAAACCCTGCACCTGCAATGCCTGCAGGCGGCGGAATGGGCATGATGTAAAATATAACGTACGTAAAGAAAGAGCCGCGGCGTAAAAGCCGGGGCTCTTTCCGTTTCTCAGGCAATCTTTATCTGTAAAGCTCTACTTAAGATTCTCAGGGTTGAGGCATTCAAGCTCAGGCACCACGAACAGGCCGTCCTTTCTGATGAGCACGTCGTCGAAGTAGATTTCTCCGCCGCCGTATTCCGGACGCTGAATCATGACAAGATCCCAGTGGACTGCGCTCTTGTTTCCGTTGGGAGCGTCCTCGTAGCACATTCCCGGAGTAAGGTGAAAGCTTCCGCATATCTTCTCGTCAAAGAGAGTATCCTTCATAGGCTTAAGGACGTAAGGGTTCACGCCGATGGCAAATTCCCCGAAGTATCTTGCGCCCTCGTCTGTATCCAGCATGGCGTTTATCTTTTCGGTGTTATTGGCGGTGGCCTTTACGATTTTGCCGTTTTCAATCTCAAATACTATGTTCTCGTAGGTGAAGCCCTGCTCCTCGGACGGCGTATTGTACGAGATTACGCCGTTCATGGATTCGCGGACGGGAGCGGTGTAGACTTCGCCGTCCGGTATGTTACACTCTCCCGCGCACTTTACGGCGCCGATTCCCTTTATTGAGAAGGTGAGGTCGGTTCCCGGCCCGGTGATGCGGACTTTGTCGGTGCGGTTCATAAGCTCTACGAGAGAGTCCATGGCTTTGCTCATTTTGCCGTAGTCCAGGGTGCACACGTCGTAGAAGAAGTCTGCAAAGGAATCCACGCTTGTTCCGGCAAGCTGAGCCATCGCTGCGTTAGGATAGCGCAGGATTACCCACTTTGTCTTATCCACGCGGTAGTTTAAAACGTCCTCGTAGGCCCTGTCCCAGACGGCGTGCTTTTCGGAAGGCACGTCGGCAAGCTCGAAGGCGTTTTCCGTGCCGCGAATGGCGATGTATGCGTCCATGCCTTTCATCTGGTGGAGCTGATAGTCCCGCTGAAACTTCAGGGACTCCTCGGTGCAGCCCATCATGAGATCGCGGTTTACGGCCGAATCCCTGATATTTACGTAAGGGTAGCCTCCTGCGGCGTAGACGTCTCTTATGAGCTGCTTGACGAGATTCCGGCACTCTGAGCCTTCGTAGTCGATGAGCACCTTCTCGCCCGGCTGCACGCGGCAGGAATAGTTTACAAGAAGATTTGACAGTTTTATTTCTCTCGGATCCATGGTTTGACCTCCTAAAAATATTCGCTTCAAAGATTCTATCATTTTTCACCGGCCGCCGCAATACGGGCGGGGTTGAAATTTAAAGGGGTTTAATGTAATATGTATGGGTAATTTCCTGACAAAGGGTGAAAACAGGCATGAAAGACGTATTTTTTATAAATCCGGCCGCAGGGCAGGGGAAGGGAATCGATGAGCTCAAGGAAAGAATTTATTCCGAAGCGGAATCCCTCTCACGCAGGGCCGAAATATTTATGACAAATTCCGTAGGAGACGGAGAAAGGGCCGCAAGGCGCATGGCGGAAGAGCTTGCCGGAGAAGAAGGCAGATTTTACGCCTGCGGAGGAGACGGCACGGCCAACGAGATAATAAACGGAATCCACGGCTTCGATAGCGTATCCCTCGGAATCATACCAATAGGCACGGGAAACGACACGGTAAGGAATTTTACCGGCAGAACGGACTTTATGGATATAAGGGCGCAGATGACGTCTGAGGCCGAATCCATAGACCTTATGAAGTACGACGGGATAATAGACGGGCGCAGACAGGTGAGATACGCCGTCAATATGTTCAACATCGGCTTTGACTGCAACGTGGTGGAGCTTGCCGGAAGGCTGAAGCAGAAACCCATGATCAAGGGTTCGTTTGCCTATCTTATGGCGGTGCTGGGTATGTTCATTCAGAAGAAGGGCACGGCTCTTAAGATTACTTCGGAAGGAGAGGTCATAAGGGACGGGGAAATGCTCCTCTGCGCCGTGGCCAACGGCTCATACTGCGGAGGAGGAGTCTGTTCTGCGCCGCAGGCGAAGATGAACGACGGCTTCTTTGATCTGAGCATAATCAACGACGTGTCGAGAACTACCTTTCTCAGGCTCTTTCCCAAATACCAGAAGGGAACTCACTTTCAGACAAAGGGTGTGGACAGGATAATCGAGGCAAAGGCCATGAAAGAGGTGACTTTAGAGCCGCGGAAAGCGGAGGATTTTTTTCTCTGCGCGGACGGAGAAATAGCCCTCTGCCGGAAGGTGACCATAACGGCGGAGCCGGCAGCCTTGAGATTTATAGTGCCGAAAAAAAGCTGTTGACAATACGGGCTAATGTGTTAGAATAGGAATGTAAAAGTTAGAGGAGGCTAACATAAATATTATGAATCTACTTGATGCCGAGACCGGCGTAACATATACCGTAAAGGAAATAAATACCGATGACGAGGACCTGAAGGGATTTCTGCTCAGGCTCGGATGCTACGGCGGCGAGCCTGTTACCGTTGTTTCCAGAAAGAAAAAATCTCTGGTTGTCGCCATCAAAGACGGCAGATATACCATAGACGGAAATATAGCTGAAGCTATAGAAATATAACATAAAGCAAGGCGGCAATGTGCCGTCATTTCGGAGCGGCGCTTTCGCCGCTTTTAAACGGATCATAGGTTAGTTAAGTATAACTTAAGATAGAAAAATACAACTACACTATGTAAAGACTAATAACAGGAGGACGTAAGATGAGAATTGCTTTTGCCGGCAATCCCAACAGCGGTAAAACCACAATGTACAACGCGCTGACGGGAAGACACGAACATGTGGGTAACTGGGCCGGGGTTACCGTGGGAAGAAAGGAAAGCCCTATCAAAAAGGAATTCGGCGGAGAGGGTCTTATTGCGGTGGACCTTCCGGGAGCCTACTCCATGTCTCCGTTTTCCCCGGAGGAGAGCATAACCAGCGGTTACGTAAGAGACGAAAACCCGGACGCTATCGTAAACATCGTTGACGCGACAAACCTGAGCCGAAGCCTTTTCTTCACGACACAGCTTCTGGAGTTGGGAATTCCGGTGGTTGTAGCTTTGAACAAGAGCGACATAAACGAGAAGAACGGCACGAAGATAAACGTTGAGAAGCTTTCGGAAAAGCTGGACTGCCCGGTGGTTGAAACGGTTTCCACAGGCGGAAGAGGCCTTAAGGACGTAATGACAAAGGCTGCTTCCCTTAAGGGAAAAGGCCAGGAAGCCCCTTACCTTCAGGCCGACATCGACATGGAAAACAAGGCGGCCGTTGAAGCCGAGGACAAAAAGCGTTACGCCTTTGTCAGCAAAATAGTCTCGGAGGTTGAGACGAGAAAAATTCTCACCAAAGAGGAGACGGTTTCTGATAAAATAGATAAGGTGATAACCAATCCGATTGCCGGAATACTTCTTTTCGCCGCGGTAATGTGGGGCGTATTCTACGTTTCACAGGTGCTGGTGGGACCTCTTATCGCTGACTGGCTGGTAGGATGGATTGAAACCTTCCAGGGCTGGGTATCAGATAAACTGGCAGGAGGATCGCCGTTCCTTCAGGCCCTCATAGCTGACGGTATCGTGGGAGGCGTAGGAGCCGTAGTGGGATTCCTTCCGCTTGTAATGGTAATGTACTTCCTTATCGCACTTCTTGAAGACTGCGGATACATGGCCAGAGTAAGCGTAGTTCTCGATCCGATATTCAAGAGGGTGGGACTTTCCGGAAAATCCGTAATTCCGTTCGTAATAGGAACGGGCTGCGGAATACCGGGAATCATGGCAACAAGAACCATAAGAGACCTGAGAGAGAGAAGAGCCACCGCGATGCTGACGACATTCATGCCTTGCGGAGCGAAGATTCCGGTCATAGCTCTTATCGCCGGAGTGTTCTTCCCTGAATCCAGCTGGGTGAGCCCTGTAATGTACTTCATGGGAATATTCCTCATCTTCATATGGGCTCTTATCGTAAAGGTTATTACCGGACATAAATACAGAAAATCCTTCTTCATCATGGAAATGCCGGAGTACAAGGGACCGAGCGTTGCGAGGGCTACCCTTTCCATGCTGGAGAGAGCAAAGGCCTACATCATAAAGGCTGCTACCATCATACTGGTGTGCAACGCCGTGGTTCAGATAATGCAGAGCTTTACCTGGCAGTTTACGCCGGTTCCTGAAGGAGCGCAGGAAACCTCCATACTGGCTTCCATCGCCACACCGTTTGCCGTAATTCTCGTTCCTCTGGGATTCGGAGTATGGCAGCTTGCCGCGGCGGCGGTTACGGGCTTTATCGCCAAGGAGAACGTAGTGGGAACTCTTGCCGTAGTATACGGACTTACCAACTTCATCGACGTTGATGCGCTGGAACTTACCGGCGGAGCGTCCGACGTTGCGGGAGTTCTGGGAATGACCTCGGCAGCGGCTCTTGCGTACCTGATGTTCAACCTGTTCACACCTCCTTGCTTTGCGGCTATCGGAGCAATGAACTCGGAGCTCCAGAGCAAAAAGTGGCTGTTCGGAGCCATAGGACTTCAGCTTTCGACGGGCTACATTGTGGCATTTACCGTATATCAGCTGGGAACACTGTTCACTGAGGGACATCTCGGAACGGGATTCCTCCCTGGACTCATAGCCGTGGTCCTTATGATAATCGCCATCGCATATGTAACCATTTCATCTCGTCGTAAGGTTGCGGCAGAGTACGCCGCCCTTCATGTAAAGAAAGCAGGTGCAGCAGCATAATGACACTTACAGACGTAATTGCAGTACTTATAGTAGCGGCCGCTTTAGGCGGAGCCATAGCTTATATTATTCGCGCCAAAAAACGGGGAGCAAGATGCATAGGATGCCCGTCGGCAGGCTGCTGCAGCAAGGCTCACCGGAAAGAAGAAGAATCCGGCGGCAGCGAAGACTGCGGTTGCGGCTGCTGCGGCGGAAATAACAATTGAGCAGAACATCGTTAAAGGACAGGAAGATTTCCTGTCCTTTTCGGATATTCAGGCGACAAAGGAAAAAACATTTTCCGTGCAGAATTTTGCGGATTTTGTCCTTCCGTCGCCTTGATATTGAAAGACAATTATTCTATGATATATCTTGGATTTAAGATATTGAAGGAGAGGAGACAGAAAAGAGATATTCATGCTGAAAGTACTTTTTAGATATTTTAAACCTCATATGAATATTTTCGTACTGGATATGTTCTGCGCCATAATGGTTGCGGCAATCGACCTGGCGTTTCCGCTTATATCGCGACACGCCATGAACGTGATGCTGCCGGAAAAGATGTATCTGGTATTTTTTGTGGTCATGGCTCTCGTCGCCGTATCATACCTTTTAAGGTCGGTGTGCTACTTCATCATGACCTACTGGGGTCACACCTTCGGCGTAAGGGTTGAGGCGGACATACGGGCGGACCTGTTCAGGCATCTTCAGGAGCTGGACTTCGAGTTTTACGACCATAACAGAACCGGTAAGCTGATGAACAGGCTTACGGGAGACCTTTTTGAAATAACAGAGCTTTCCCATCACGGCCCTGAGGACGTGGTGATTGCAGGACTTACCATACTGGGAGCTTTGGGGTTCATGTTCACCATCGAGTGGAGGCTTGCCCTGGTTGTGGCCATCATCATTCCGATTTTCGTGGCGGTGATAATGACGTCGAGAAGGCGTATGTCGTCGGCATCGTTAAACGTAAAGCAGAAGATGGCCTCCATAAACGCGGACATCGAGTCCTGCATATCGGGAATCAAGACTTCCAAGGCCTTTGCCAACGAGGACGTGGATCAGGAGAGGTTCGACCGCTCCAACGACATATTCAAAGGTGCAAAGAGTGACTACTACAAGGCTATGGGATTCTTCTTCGGAGCCCAGGAATTCTTCATGTGCATAATGCCGGTGGCCGTTATCGCCTTCGGCGGTTACCTTATCATGAAGGGCCAGATGAACTACGTGGATCTCATCACCTTCACCCTGTTCATAACCACCTTTGTAACGCCTATAAGAAAACTTTCCAACTTTGCCGAGGTATTCGTAAACGGCATGGCGGGACTGAGAAGATTCAAGGAAATCATGGATATGAAGCCTGAGGTTTCGGAAAAGCCGGGGGCTGAGGATCTTCACGTGACAAAGGGTGATATTGACGTTAACGACGTAAGCTTTTCCTACGACGACGATACGGAAGTTTTAAAGCATGTGGATCTTCACATCAAAGCCGGCGAAACCGTTGCGGTAGTTGGACATTCGGGCGGCGGAAAGACCACTCTTTGTCAGCTCATACCGAGATTCTACGACGTCACCTCGGGAAGCATAACCATAGACGGCGAGGATATCCGCGATGTGACAAAGCGTTCAATCAGGGAGAACATCGGAATCGTTCAGCAGGACGTGTTCATATTCGCAGATACCATTTTGGAGAATATAAGATACGGAAGACCTGAAGCCACCTTTGAAGAGGTAATCGAGGCGGCAAAGAAGGCTGAGATTTACGACGACATTCTGGATATGCCCGACGGTTTCGACACTTACGTGGGAGAACGGGGAACCATGCTCTCGGGCGGACAGAAGCAGAGGGTGTCCATTGCGAGAATCTTCCTTAAGAACCCGAAGATACTCATTTTAGACGAGGCCACGTCGGCTCTCGATACCATTACGGAGGAGAGAATCCAGAGGAGCTTCGACGAGCTTTCAGTGGGAAGGACCACCATCGTCATCGCTCACAGACTTGCGACGGTTAAAAACGCCGACAGAATCGTTCTCATCGACGACGGCAGAATCGCCGAAGAGGGCTCTCACAGCGAACTTCTGGCTCTCGGCGGTATGTACGCGAAACTGTACAACACCCAGAAGCTGATTGGAGAGAAGAGAACGGCGTAAAACAAAACCTGATGTCAGGGGGACAATTGCGGCCCGGCATCAGGTACTCAATAACATGTTGAAGTTTTTTGCGGGAACCTATTCACCGGCCTCCTCGGCGTGAGGAAGGTCTGCCATGAATGTGACTATGGTTCCCGTATATCTTTCTATTTTGGATTCGTTCATCATAACGTTCACAATGCTGCAGGCAGGATTTTTCTCGTAGACGCAGGATGCGGAGGTGGCCGCAACGCAGTCTCTGAAGGTCATGTCTGCATCGGAGTAATCCTTGAACGCTTTGGCTACGGAAGATGCAAAATCGCTTTCGGAATCCCCTGACCAGCCGGCCTGCTCGCCGGTTTTTTCATACTTTATGTCGGAAAGACTGCATATGGTCTCATAGGTCACGTCTATATCGGCAAGGCTCTCCGCCGTGAGGCTGTTTGCCACTGCCGATGTGGACCAGGCGGAATCTGAGCATTCCAGGGTTCCCAGATTGGTGATGGAAATCAGATCTTCGCTTTCATCTCTTAAGTATACTCCGTCGATGAGAGTGTAGAGTGTGCTTATGAAGTCGTTCAGTGTGTCTTTGGTAAATACCCTTGACGGCATTTCAACCTGAGTGAAGGTATACGTCAGGTTCGGATTATCCTCGGAATACTTTTCGGTAAACTTTTCGATGGCGCTGTTAAGCCTGGTTTCCAGCTTGTCCACGTAGCCGGAATCCACTACGATAGTCGCCGTAGCGCCCTCGGGATACAGGCTGGCGCAGGAGCCTCCGCTTATGCCCGCAAGTTCAAATATAACCGCGTTGGTCTTAAGGGACGCGAGAAGATCACCAAGCTCCTTTATAGGGTTAGGGTAGCCGGAAATTCCGGAATCGGGAATTCCTCCCGCAAGACCCTGAATGGTTACGGTGTATGCAACGTCTCCCGACGGAACCGTATAGGCGACGTCTCCCGTAAACCTGTATGAGCTCATGCTTCCCGAATTAAATGACCACATCTGCTTGTTTCCCGGGTTAAGGCAGAAAACCTGCGCGTCGTCCGGAAAATACTTGGAGCTGACTTTGGAGATTCCCGAAAAATCCCTCTGGTTTTCAGGTGAGAAGATCACCGTTAGCTTTCCCGACTCCGTTGCGTTTTTTGCTAAGTAAAGACCCGAAGCCATGGCCGGAATGTAGTCCGAAATGCCCGACGTGCCTGACGCGTCGTACTGGCACACCACAACGGTAGGAGGGGCGTCCTTGTAGCTTTCCGTTCCGTCCGTCGTCATAAACACGTTCCCGTTGGTATCGGAGGTGACCTCAACGCTCTTGGACTTTGCCCAGTTAAGCAGGTAATCCTTAACCCTGGAGTTATCCGTAAGGGTGGACATGGAATCCATAAGGTCGGTTCTGTATGCCATAGCCTTGTCTTCTATCTTTGATGTGAGAGTCTCCTCCGGAGCGGCCTCGCTGTCTTTGCACCCGGAAAGAGCAAAAGCCGAAAATACCATGACCGCCGCAAGAAGAAGCGCAGTTATCTTTTTCATTTTACAATCCCTATTCCTTTCAAATTTTCATTAAAATTATATAAATTTCTTGAAATAATCATTTGTTTTTTCAGGATAATACTTTATAATAATATCATAACAGTAATGTATGTTGTAGTTTTTTTTGGAAACTTCACAGAATCTTAAGATTCGGCATTTACGAGGTGACGGACGCTATGGAATCTAAAAATCTTATAATCAGAGAATCGGTATTCGAAGACTGCGAGCTGTTCTATAAGTGGGAGAACGATCCTGCTGTGGATGAATTTTTCACCTTTGACAACACGGAAAGAACCTTCGAGAACATAGTTACGGAGTTTGTCAGATTCAGACTGGATCCTACTAAAGCTCAGTTTACCATTTTGCTTAAGCCGGAGGACAAGCCCATAGGCCGGGTATATCTTTCAGGAATTTCCAAAGCCTACGACTCACTGGATATCACCAGGATATATATCGCGGATACTGCCATGAGAAATCACGGATACGGAGAAGAAGCGTTGCGGCTCATTCTGGAATACGCATTCATCCAGCTTCACATGGAAAGGGTAACCCTGGATCACCTGATTAAGAACAAGCATGCTGCTCATGTCTATGAGAAGGTGGGCTTCGTCGACGAGGCACTCATGCGCCACGGCGGAAAGAAAGCGGGAAAGTACGTGGATCTGCAGCTGAAATCAATGCTGAGGGCGGAGTACTACGACAAGGTTCATACGAAGTAGCAGAAGTAGAATCGAAAGCATAAGTAAAGGAAAAGAGGCCGGAAGATCTGACGGACATAGAGTTGGAATCTCCCGGCTTTTATGTTACAGCGGTTCGGGTTTCGGAGCCGATTCTACTTTCAAGGGGTGTTATTCTGCAGGGATAACGCTTATCATAAGACCGAAAACAGCAAGATAAGGGAGAGATTGGAATATGGATCTTAAGAAAATCGGAATGTATATAGCCGGAAAGCGGAAGGAACGCGGAATGACCCAGAGAGAGCTTGCGGAAAAGCTCGGCATGAGCGACAAGTCCGTGTCAAAGTGGGAGAGAGGAGTTTCCCAAAGTTAAAGATACCACATCAATCCCACGCGGACTTTTGCTCAACCGATACAGCCGGAGGGCTGGATAACAAGAAAAGGCGGTATGCGCCCCGTGGAGGGGTAGCGTACCGCCTTT
>CALXBQ010000055.1 GCA_944386595.1 uncultured Clostridia bacterium | reverse complement strand
AAGTCCGTATCTCTGATGCAGCACTGTTGTGATTGCCGCCGTAAGGGTAGTCTTACCATGGTCTACGTGGCCGATGGTTCCGATGTTGATATGCGGCTTCGTTCTTTCAAATTTCTGCTTTGCCATTTTTATCTCCTTCTGCCGCCTTTGTCCGGGGCCTTCTCATACCGGAAGCCCCGAACCAGCGCGACGATTTACTTTATTACTGTTTATTTCCGATCTTCTCTACCAGATTGTCAGGAAGCTTTTCGAAGTGGTCGAACTGCATTACATACACGCCGCGTCCCTGAGTCTTGGAACGGAGGTCCGTAGCGTATCCGAACATTTCGGACAGAGGTACCATACCTCTTACGGCTACGGCGCCGTTGTTCATCTCGGAACCTTCGATTCTTCCTCTTCTGGAGGAGATGTCTCCGATAACGTCTCCCATGTACTCCTCAGGTACGGTTACCTCTACCTTGAATATAGGCTCAAGGAGTACAGGCTTAGCCTTCTTTGCAGCTTCTCTGAACGCCATGGAAGCCGCAATCTTGAACGCCATTTCGGAGGAGTCGACTTCGTGGTAGGAACCGTCGTAAAGCTCTACGCCGACGTCGACAACCTGATATCCTGCAATAGGACCGTTTTCCATGGCTTCCTTGATACCGTCCTCAATCTTAGGAATAAATTCCTTAGGGATTGCGCCGCCGACGATGGAGTTAACAAACTCAAAGCCTGCGCCCGGCTCTCTCGGATAAAGCTTGATCTTAACGTGTCCGTACTGACCGTGACCTCCGGACTGCTTAGCGTACTTGTAGTCGACGTCCGCAGTAGTGGATACGGTTTCCTTATAGGATACCTGAGGCTTACCTACGTTAGCTTCAACCTTGAATTCACGCATGAGTCTGTCTACGATGATTTCCAGATGAAGCTCACCCATACCTGCGATGATGGTCTGGCCGGTTTCCTCATTGGTGTAAGTCTTGAATGTAGGGTCTTCCTCTGCAAGCTTTGCAAGAGCGATACCCATCTTTTCCTGACCTGCCTTAGTCTTAGGCTCGATGGCGATTTCGATTACAGGATCAGGGAACTCCATGGACTCGAGAATGATCTCATGCTTTTCGTCGCAAAGGGTGTCGCCTGTGGTAGTGTCCTTAAGACCTACCGCAGCGGCGATATCTCCTGCGTAAACCTTGTCGATCTCTTCTCTCTTGTTGGCATGCATCTGAAGAATTCTTCCGATTCTGCCCTTCTTGCCCTTGGTGGAGTTGTAAACGTATGAACCTGCATCAAGAGTTCCCGAGTATACTCTGAAGAACGCAAGCTTACCTACGAACGGGTCAGCCATGATCTTGAATGCAAGTGCGGAGAACGGCTCGCTGTCGGAAGCCTTTCTCTCGTCAGGCTCGCCTGTCTCAGGATTGATGCCCTGGATAGGCGGAATGTCTACAGGGGAAGGCATGTAATCGATAACAGCGTCCAGCATCATCTGTACGCCCTTGTTTCTGTATGCGCTTCCGCAGAGCATCGGAACCATTTCACATGCGATGGTCTGCTTTCTGATGGTGGTCTTGATCTCGTCGATGGTCAGCTCTTCGCCGTCCAGGAACTTCATCATCAGCTCCTCGTCGCACTCCGCAACGGACTCGATCATCTTTTCTCTCCACTCTTTAGCCTTGTCGAGCATGTCCTCAGGAATATCGGTGATTTCGAATTCCTTACCAAGCTCGTCCTTGTATATCTCAGCCTTCATCGTAATCAGGTCGATGATTCCGACGAAGGTGTCCTCTGCACCGATAGGCAGCTGCACAGGAACGGCGTTAGCCTTGAGTCTGTCCTTAACCATGTCGACTACTCTGTAGAAGTTGGCTCCCAGAATGTCCATCTTGTTGACGAAGATCATTCTCGGAACACCGTACTTCTCGGCCTGTCTCCATACGGTTTCGGACTGAGGCTCTACTCCGCCCTTTGCGCAAAGCACCGTTACGGCTCCGTCAAGTACACGAAGGGATCTCTCTACCTCTACCGTAAAGTCTACGTGACCCGGGGTATCGATGATGTTGATTCTGTTTCCCTTCCACTGAGCCGTGGTTGCCGCAGAGGTAATAGTAATACCGCGCTCCTGCTCCTGCTCCATCCAGTCCATGGTGGCGGCTCCGTCATGGGTTTCGCCAATCTTATGGGTCCTTCCGGTGTAGAAGAGGATTCTCTCGGTAGTGGTGGTCTTACCGGCATCGATGTGAGCCATGATACCGATGTTTCTAGTTTTCTCTAATGGAAACTGTCTGCCAGCCATTACTTTTCCTCCATTTCAATTTCAAATGATGCGATAATCTTCTCAAGAAACGATTACCATCTGAAATGCGCAAATGCCTTGTTGGCCTCTGCCATTCTGTGGGTATCTTCTTTCTTCTTTACGGATGCTCCGGTGTTGTTGGACGCATCGATGAGTTCCTTAGCCAGTCTGTCTGACATGGTTCTCTCTCCTCTCGCTCTGGTGGCGTTGGTGAGCCATCTTAAAGCAAGAGTCTGTCTTCTTTCAGGTCTTACCTCGATTGGAACCTGGTAGTTGGCACCACCGATTCTTCTGGCTTTGACCTCGAGTACAGGCATGATGTTGTTTATAGCCTTTTCAAATACTTCCAGCGGTTCTTCTCCGGTAGTCTCTTTAATCTTGTCGAAAGCAGAGTATACGATGCTCTGAGCTACACCCTTCTTTCCATCAAGCATGATGGAGTTGATGAGCTTTGCAACGACTACGCTGCCGTATACCGGATCCGGAAGTACTTCACGCTTTGGTACATTACCTTTTCTTGGCACTTCTCTTCCCTCCTAAAGTCTGACACTCTTTCTCTGACAAAAGGTGCCGTGCATGATTTGCAAAAACTTCTAATTGCACTTGTTCTCTTCACCCCGGCATCATCTTCCGGGATTACTCCGTTCCGGTCCTGCAATTACAAACCGGCCGGTGTTTAGGCTTCGGGGGTACTCGACGTATCGCGAGAACGTTTTTTGCGAAACGCCGCGGCGCCTTAATATCTATGTATATTAAGGACACAATTTCCCGGATCTTTTTAGCTATTTCTGCTTAGGTCTCTTAGCTCCGTACTTGGAACGAGCCTGCATTCTGTTAGCAACTCCTGCGGTGTCGAGAGTTCCTCTTACGATGTGGTATCTTACACCAGGGAGGTCCTTAACTCTTCCGCCTCTGATGAGAACTACGCTGTGCTCCTGGAGGTTATGACCGATACCAGGAATGTAAGCGGTTACTTCGATACCGTTGGTGAGACGTACTCTTGCAACTTTTCTCAGAGCCGAGTTAGGCTTCTTAGGAGTTACAGTCTTGACAGATGTGCAAACGCCTCTCTTCTGTGGCGAATGAGTGTCTGTAGCGACTCTCTTAAGGGAGTTCATTCCTTTGCCGAGAGCAGGTGCCGTAGACTTCTTAACTGCGCTTGTTCTGCCCTGTCTTACTAACTGATTGATCGTAGGCATTGTTTTCTCCTTTCCTCATAAAATATATTTCACAGTCAAATTGACCCTAACTTTTTATCAGGGTCAATTTAACTCGAAACTGCTAAATATTTTATCACACTTTTTCAAAGGGTGCAACTAAATTCTATCGGAATTTTCCTCCGAAACGTCTGTGATTTCAACGATTCCGTCCGTATCATCGTCTGCTGCGTCATCTTCTTCCGAAGCCGCGTCCGCAAATTCTTCGGGAACATCTGCGTACACGGAATCCGCCGTCTCGTCCGCAACTTCAAAAGCCGCCTCCATGCCTTCGGTTTCCTCGTCCTCCGGCAGTTCCGGCTCCGCTACGAAGCTGTCGATGTACTCCTGGTTTTCGCCGTAGTCAAGCTTGATGTTCTTATACATCTTCATGCCCGTTCCGGCAGGAATCAGCTTACCGATGATTACATTCTCCTTAAGGCCCTGCAGCTTGTCGTTCTTGCCCTTTATCGCAGCATCGGTGAGAACTCTGGTGGTCTCCTGGAAGGACGCCGCCGACAGGAACGAGTTGGTTGCGAGGGAAGCCTTGGTGATACCGAGAAGCATCTGCTTGCCCGTGGCAGGAGCTCCGCCTTCGGCCTCAGCTTTTTCGTTGGCCTCTTCAATCTCGAACTTGCTGTACATGCCGCCCGGAAGAAGGTCCGTATCTCCCGGATCCTCTATCTTCATCTTGGAAAGCATCTGGCTTACTATAACCTCTATGTGCTTGTCGTTGATGTCAACACCCTGGTTCTTATATACTCTCTGTACTTCCTTGAGGAGGTACTGGTATACGCCGGCTACGCCGTTAAGTCTCAGTATGTCGTGAGGATTCAAAGGTCCGCTGGTGATGTTGTCACCCGGCTCTACGTGATCGTCCTTCTTAACGGCAAGTCTTGCGCCGTAAGGAACGATGTACGTTCTGTCGCCTTCCTCGTCGTTTCTGACCGTAACCTCTGTCTTGTTATCGGTACGCAGGGAAATGTCGGTGACGATTCCCTCATTTTCACAGATCTCGGCAAGTCCCTTAGGCTTTCTGGCCTCGAACAGCTCCTCTACTCTCGGAAGACCGTGGGTGATGTCGCTTCCCGCTACGCCGCCCGTATGGAACGTACGCATGGTAAGCTGTGTGCCCGGTTCTCCGATGGACTGAGCCGCCGTGATTCCGACGGATTCGCCGATGTTAACCTCTTCGCCCGTTGCCAGGTTTCTTCCGTAGCACTTGGCGCATATTCCGGATTTGCTGCGGCACGTCATTGCGGAACGTATAACGACGGACTCGATTCCGCGCTTTACGATTTCCTTTGACATGTCGTCGGATATTTCTTCTCCGCCCTTAACAAGCACTTCTCCCGTAGCCGGGTCGGTGACGTCGTTAAGCGCAGTTCTTCCCGCAATTCTCTGGTCTAAAGGCTCGATTACCTCCTTGCCGTCGGTGAAGGCTCTGACCTCCACGCCCTCGGTGGTTCCGCAGTCGAAATCCCTTACGATAACGTTATGGGATACGTCTACGAGACGTCTGGTAAGGTAACCGGAATCGGCCGTTCTCAGGGCCGTATCCGTAAGTCCCTTTCTGGCTCCGTTGGAGGATATGAAGTATTCCAGTATGGACAGACCTTCACGGAAGTTGGCCTTGATAGGAATCTCTACGGTCTTACCCGTAGCGTTGGCCATAAGTCCTCTCATACCGCCGATCTGTCTGATCTGGTTCTTGCTTCCTCGAGCTCCGGAGGTTGCCATGATGTTCAGGTTGTTGTTAGGCTCCAGGGAATCCATGAGAGCGTCGGCAACGTCGTCGGTGGTCTTGTTCCAGATGTCGATTACCTTCTCATATCTCTCCGAGTTGGAGATGAGACCCATTCTGTAAGCCTTTTCGTACTTATCCACCTGTTTCTGGGCGTCTCCTACGATTTCCCACTTGTTGTCAGGAATCTTCATATCGTCGATACCGATGGTGACTGCAGCCTTTGTGGAATAGTGGTAACCCATGTCCTTGATATAGTCCAGCATCAGGACGGTTCCCGTATTTCCGTGAGCTCTGTAGCACTTGTCGATGATCTCGCCCAGCTTCTTCTTTCCGCAGAGGAAGTCAACCTCCAGAGAATACTTGTCCTTCGCGCGGTCAACAAATCCCAGATCCTGCGGAATTTCCTGGTTGTATATGAAACGTCCGACGGTGGACTCAACCAGCCGGCCGCGGGTATCGTCCTCTCCTGCGAACATTCTCACCTTTACCTTGGCGTGTACGCCTACTACGCCTTCTCTGTACGCCATGATCATCTCGTCCATGTCGGTGAAGACTTTGTTGTCTCCCTTTTCAGGAATACGCTCAAAGCCTGCAGCCCTGTTTTCCTCAGACTGCTTTTCGTCCTTGAACTCGTCAATGACGTAGCTTACCTTTTCTTTTCCGTCCTCGCCCTTTGTCACCTTCTTCGCAGTTCCCGGGTAGGTCAGGTAGTAAGCTCCAAGAATCATATCCTGTGTAGGCGTGGTTATAGGGGATCCGTCCTTCGGCGCAAGGATATTGTTCACCGAAAGCATGAGGAATCTGGCCTCGGCCTGGGCTTCCACGGAAAGAGGCACGTGAACGGCCATCTGGTCTCCGTCAAAGTCCGCATTGAAGGCGGTACAAACCAGCGGATGAAGCTTGATTGCCTTTCCTTCCACCAACACCGGCTCGAAGGCCTGGATTCCCAGTCTGTGAAGGGTCGGAGCACGGTTAAGCATAACCGGATGCTCTTTTATAACCTCTTCGAGGACATCCCAGACTTCAGGTCTTACCTTTTCAACCATACGCTTGGCGTTTTTGATGTTGTGAGCATAACCCTGAGCCACCAGCTCCTTCATTATGAAAGGCTTGAACAGCTCCAGAGCCATTTTCTTAGGAAGTCCGCACTGGTAGAACTTCAGCTCAGGTCCTACTACGATTACGGATCTTCCGGAATAGTCAACACGCTTTCCGAGGAGGTTCTGTCTGAAACGTCCCTGCTTTCCCTTCAGCATGTCGGAAAGGGACTTCAGAGGTCTGGAACCCGGACCCGTAACAGGCCTTCCTCTTCTGCCGTTGTCTATGAGAGAGTCAACGGCCTCCTGAAGCATTCTCTTCTCGTTTCTGACGATGATGTCAGGAGCCGAGAGCTCGAGGAGTCTTGACAGTCTGTTGTTTCTGTTTATTACGCGTCTGTAGAGATCGTTAAGGTCGCTGGTCGCAAATCTTCCGCCGTCCAGCTGAACCATAGGTCTGATGTCCGGAGGAATTACAGGAATAACCTCCAGCACCATCCACTCGGGACGGTTTCCGGAAAGCCTTAAAGCCTCCACTACCTCGAGTCTCCTTACGATTCTCACCTTTTTCTGACCCGAAGCGTCCTTCAGCTTCTCTCTCAGGTCAGACGAAAGCTCCTCAAGGTCGATCTGGCAGAGAAGCTCTCTTACGGCTTCGGCTCCCATGCCCGCCTTGAAGGAATTTCCGTATCTTTCCTTAGCCTCTCTGTACTGCTGCTCGGAAAGAATTTCCTTATATCCCAGATCCGTATCTCCCGGATCGGTTACGATATATGCCGCAAAATACAGCACCTTTTCCAGATTTCTCGGGGTTACGTCAAGGACGAGACCCATTCTGGAAGGTATGCCCTTGAAATACCAAATGTGGGAAACAGGGGCGGCAAGCTTTATGTGTCCCATTCTCTCACGTCTTACCTTTGCCTTGGTGACTTCCACACCGCAGCGGTCGCAGACGATTCCCTTAAATCTGATCCTCTTATATTTTCCGCAGTGACATTCCCAGTCCTTCATAGGGCCGAAAATCCTCTCACAGAACAGGCCGTCTCTTTCCGGCTTAAGGGTTCTGTAGTTGATAGTCTCAGGCTTTGTTACCTCGCCGTGGGACCACTCGAGTATCTTTTCGGTAGATGCCAGCTTTATCTGCAGCGACTCAAAGTGATTGAGTTCGTTTAACGCATTCCTGTTAGTCAGATTCTCGCTCAAAGATTTCCTCCCCTTTCTTAATATTCATCATCAAAGCCAACACGGCTTGCGTCCTTGTCTTCAGTTTCTTCACTGAAGCCGGCCGCATAGAGTCCGTCTTCGCTTTCCAGCTTGTTTTCAACTTCCATAATGCTGTCGATTCCGGAGCCGTCATCGTACTCGGAGGATTCTCTTATCTGAACCTCCTCGTTGTTCTCGGAGAGAACTCTTACGTCGAGAGCCAGGGACTGCATTTCCTTGATAAGAACCTTGAAGGATTCAGGAATTCCCGGTTCAGGAATGTTCTCGCCCTTGACGATTGCCTCGTAGGTCTGAACTCTTCCCACGATGTCGTCGGACTTGACGGTAAGTATTTCCTGAAGGGTGTATGCCGCGCCGTACGCTTCGAGAGCCCATACTTCCATCTCACCGAAACGCTGTCCGCCGAACTGGGCTTTTCCTCCCAGCGGCTGCTGAGTAACGAGGGAATAAGGACCCGTACTTCTTGCGTGAATCTTATCGTCTACCAGATGGTGAAGCTTCAGCATGTACATGTATCCCACGGTAACAGGATTGTCAAAGTACTCTCCCGTTCTTCCGTCTCTCAGACGGAGTTTTCCCGTCTCGGAATATCCGCAGTCCACCAGCATTTCTCTGATGTCCTTTTCTGTGGCGCCGTCAAATACAGGGGTAGCTATATACCATCCCTTTGTCTTTGCGGCAAGACCAAGATGAACCTCCAGAACCTGTCCTACGTTCATTCGGGAAGGTACGCCCAGAGGGTTCAGCATTACCTGAAGCGACTCTCCGTTCTCCATGAACGGCATATCCTCCTGCGGCAGAATTCTGGAGATAACGCCTTTGTTTCCGTGACGTCCCGCCATTTTGTCTCCGACGTTTATCTTTCTCTTATTCGCTATATAGCATCTTACGAGCTTGTTGACTCCCGGAGGAAGCTCGTCGCCTGCTTCGCGTGTGAATACTCTTACGTCCACGACGATACCTGTCTCGCCGTGAGGAACTCTCAGGGAGGTGTCTCTCACCTCTCTGGCCTTCTCGCCAAAGATTGCGCGGAGAAGTCTTTCCTCTGCGGAAAGGTCGTTTTCTCCCTTAGGGGTAACCTTTCCTACGAGAATATCAGTGGCGTCAACTTCGGCTCCGATTCTGATGATGCCTTCCTCGTCAAGGTTTCTGAGGGCGTCTTCACCTACGTTAGGTATATCTCTGGTAATCTCTTCAGGTCCCAGCTTGGTGTCTCTGGCCTCCGCCTCGTACTCCACGATGTGAATGGAGGTGAGAACGTCGTCCATGAGAAGTCTTTCGTTAAGTATTATAGCGTCCTCGTAGTTGTAGCCTTCCCAGGTCATGAAGCCTATGAGAAGGTTCTTTCCGAGAGCGATCTCTCCCATGTCGGTGGAAGGTCCGTCGGCGATAACCTCGCCCTTCTCGATATGCTCGCCGTGGAAGACTATAGGTTTCTGGTTTATGCAGGTTCCCTGGTTGGAACGCTTGAACTTGAGAAGTCTGTATTCGTCAAGGCCGTTGTCGTCGTCTCTTCTTATCGCGATGCGGCCTGCCTCCACGTACTCAACGGTACCCGAGTTCTTTGCGAGAAGAACTACGCCGGAGTCCCTTGCCGCCTTGTATTCCATACCTGTTCCTACGTACGGAGCCTCGGTTACAAGCAGAGGCACTGCCTGTCTCTGCATGTTGGATCCCATGAGGGCACGGTTGGCGTCGTCGTTTTCAAGGAACGGGATCATTGCGGTAGCAACGGATACTACCTGCTTAGGCGATACGTCCATCATGTCCACGGCCTCCCGAGGGAACATGGCGATTTCTCCGCCTACGCCACGTGCCGCAACCTTTGCATTGACAAAGCGGCCCTCCTCGTCCAGCGGCTCGTTGGCCTGGGCGATAGTGAGAAGCTCTTCTTCGTCTGCGGTTATATATTTTATCTCATCTGTTACGATGCCTGTTTTCTTATCAACCACCCTGTACGGCGTCTCGATGAATCCGTACTGGTCGATGATTCCGTAAGTTGTAAGGGAACCGATAAGTCCGATGTTAGGACCTTCCGGAGTCTCTATCGGGCACATTCTTCCGTAGTGGGAATGATGTACGTCTCTTACTTCCATTCCGGCTCTCTCTCTGGAAAGACCTCCCGGTCCGAGAGCGGAAAGTCTTCTCTTGTGAGTAAGCTCCGCAAGAGGGTTGTTCTGGTCCATGAACTGGGAGAGCTGGGAGCTTCCGAAGAACTCCTTTACGGCGGCGGTTACAGGTCTTATGTTCATAAGAGCCTGAGGCGTCGCAACGTCGAGGTCCTGAATGGTCATTCTCTCCTTTACGACTCTCTCCATTCTGGCAAGACCGATTCTGAACTGGTTCTGGAGAAGCTCTCCGACGGTTCTCAGTCTTCTGTTGCCCAGATGGTCTATATCGTCTGTATTTCCGATTCCGTAGTTAAGGTTCAGTATGTAGCTGACAGATGCGATAATGTCCGCCATGATGATGTGTTTAGGGCAGAGCTCGTGCTTTCTTGCAGCCAGCGCCTCCCTGATTTCATCTTCGGTTTCGGCTTCTGCCAGAATTTCCATGAGTACAGGATAGTAAACCTTGTCGCCCAGCTTAAGTTCGGACACGTCAAAGCTGACATACCTGTCAAGATCAACGAATCTGCTTCCGATAACCTTGGTAACCACGGTATCGTCGGTCTTGCCGTATGCCATAACGTATTCCACGCCTGCGTTTTCAATTTCTTTTCCCATGGCTCTGGTGATTTTTCCGCCTTTTTCCACCAGGATTTCTCCGGTGTTAGGATCGATAACATCTTCGGCTGCCGTTACGTCCACCAGTCTGTTGGAAAGGCCAAGCTTTTTATTGTACTTGTATCTGCCGACTTTGGCCAGGTCGTATCTCTTCGGATCGAAGAACAGAGAGTTCAGAAGGGATCTGGCGCTGTCCACCGTAGGCGGCTCGCCCGGTCTCAGCCTTCTGTATATCTCCTTCAGACCCGATTCATAGTCGGTAGTCGTATCCTTTTCAAGAGTGCGGAGAAGTCTGTTGTCCTCTCCGAATATGTCAAGTATCTCCTTATCCGAGCCGATTCCCATAGCTCTCAGGAAAGTGGTGAGAGGCTGCTTTCTGGTTCTGTCGACTCTGACGGAGATTATCTCGTTGGAATCAGTCTCATACTCAAGCCATGCTCCTCTGTTAGGGATAATCTGAGATGAATAGAGCTGCTTTCCGGATTTATCTGTCTCAACGCTGTAATAAGGACCCGGGGAACGAACCAGCTGAGTTACGATAACTCTCTCCGCCCCGTTGTAGATGAAAGTACCCTTTTCCGTCATCAGAGGGAAATCGCCCATGAAGACTTCCTGTTCCTTCACTTCGCCGGTCTCTTTATTGACGAGACGTACTCTTACCTTCAGCGGAGCTGCGTAGGTAACGTCCCTCTCCTTACACTCCTCCTGCTCGTATTTCGGAGGGTCGCTAAGCGAATAATCTATAAACTCGAGTATGAGATTGTTCGCATAGTCACGTATAGGGGAGATGTCTTCGAATACTTCGCGCAGACCTTCTTTTATAAACCAGTCGTAGGAACTCGTCTGAATCTCGATGAGGTTCGGCATCTGTCCTACTTCGTTGATTTTCGAGAAAGTCATACGTTCTTTTCTACCAACTTTGATAGGTTTTGGCATTTTCATCACTCCTTATATTTATCAGTTCACATTCGCGTGGCAGTCTAATATTTTACCACGGTTTTGTCCATAGGTCAAGGGCAGGCGGGCAGTATTTTCATACAAAAACTGCAAAAGGACCGCTTAAGCGTTTTCAATTCGCCTAAGCGGTCCTTTTAAATCTTCATCATTTCAGGTGAACTATTTCAGCTCAACCTTAGCTCCAACTTCCTCGAGCTTAGCCTTGAGCTCTTCAGCCTCAGCCTTTTCAACGCCTTCCTTAACGTTGGAAGGTGCGCCGTCAACCAGCTCCTTAGCTTCCTTAAGTCCAAGACCGGTGATCTCTCTAACAGCCTTGATAACCTTAATCTTCTCAGCGCCTGCCTCAGCAAGTACTACAGTGAACTCGCTCTGCTCTTCTTCTGCGCCGCCTGCTGCTCCTGCAGCTCCAACTACTGCAACAGGTGCTGCAGCGGATACTCCGAATTCTTCTTCGCAAGCCTTAACGAGCTCGTTAAGCTCTAATACAGTCATATTCTTTATAGCTTCGATGATCTGATCTTTGTTCATTTTCTTTCTCCTTTTTCGTATTTCCCATTGTACCGGGACAGTAAATTCAATCTTGTTTTATGCGCCGGACGGTTTGCCGCCGCGCTCTCTATGCGGCTCTCAGGCCGCAGGCCGTAAGGCCGTTTCCGCTTTCGCGGGGCTTACGCTTCCTTTGCGTCTGCGATAGCCTGGAATGTTCTGACAGCCTTGGAAATCGGGGACTGGATGCTTCCCATGAACTTTGCGATGAGCACTTCTCTCGATGGGATATCCGCAATCTTTTCGATTCCTGCCTTGTCGTAGAATGTTCCCTCTACGACACCTGCCTTAAACTCCATTTTCTTGAAGTCTTTGATGATTTCGTTGAGAACTCTTGCCGGAGCCGTAGCGTCTTCGCTGCTGATGGCGATTGCGCTCGGTCCTTCGAGAACGTCGGCGAGAGGAGCGAAGTCCGTGCCGTCGATAGCTCTCTTCATCAGAGTGTTCTTATATACAGTGTAATCAACGCCTGCTTCACGAAGCTTCTTTCTCATGGCGTCTGCCTCGGCAACGTTGATGCCCATGTAGTCGATAACTACTGCGGACTGCGCTGTCTCAAGCTTGCCTTTGATCTCGTCGATTATCTGCTGTTTCTGCTGTTTTGCTTCTACTGACATGTGTCTGTTTTCTCCTTTCCGAAAGCCCGGCCGTATCGGTCGAAGCCTTCAAAGTCCGGTACTCAATAAATAACCCCGTCTCGAAGACAGGGCCAATATCTATGTATTGTACCTCGGCGGGAGATTAAGTCCTCGTGCTTGGCACCGGGACGCCCGCTGTCTTCGGCTATGATTAATTTCTAACCTTTAAGTTATCCGATTATCCGAGGATTGCCGGATTGATCTTCACTCCAGGACCCATGGTGGATGCTACCGTTACGCTTCTGAGATACTGTCCCTTTGCGGTGGCAGGCTTAGCCTTGATGATGGCGTCCATAAGAGCTCTGAAGTTTTCTTCCAGCTTTTCAGGGCCGAAAGATGCCTTACCGATAACGGTGTGGATGATGTTCTGTCTGTCAAGACGGTACTCAACCTTACCGGCTTTAATCTCAGCAAGGGCTTTGGTGAGGTCCATAGTAACCGTTCCGGACTTAGGGTTAGGCATGAGTCCCTTAGGACCGAGTACTCTACCGAGCTTACCTACAACACCCATCATGTCAGGAGTTGCTACTACTACATCAAAGTCGAACCAGTTCTCGGACTGAATCCTCTGAGCCAGTTCCTCTGCTCCAACGTAATCGGCTCCGGCCTTTTCTGCTTCTTCAGCCTTAGGGCCCTTTGCGAATACCAGCACTCTTACGCTCTTACCGGTTCCGTTAGGAAGAACGATAGCGCCTCTTACCTGCTGGTCTGCGTGTCTGCCGTCTACGCCGAGTTTAACGTGTGCTTCGATGGTCTCATCGAATTTTGCCTTTGAAGTTTCAACTACGAGACCCATAGCCTCGGAAACTTCATGAAGCTTTGCCTTTTCAATCTTGGCGGCAGCTTCTCTGTAATTCTTGCCTCTCTTTGGCATTTTACTACCTCCTTCTGGTATTAGCGACCTGCGTTACCGCCTTTCCTTCAAAAGGTGCACGCTGTGACTGCCTTTTCTTTCGCAGCCCCCGGTCTCCCAGTCTTTCCTATTCTACAACGATTCCCATGCTCTTGGCGGTACCGATGATCATGTCGGTAGCGGCCTCAAGACTTGCTGCATTGAGGTCAGGCATCTTGGTCTTGGCGATTTCTTCTGCCTGAGCTCTGCTGATAGTAGCCACTTTCTTCTTGTTTGGCTCTCCGGATGCGGTGTCGATTCCTGCCGCTTTCTTCAGCAGAACGGCTGCCGGCGGAGTTTTACAGATGAAAGTGAAGGATCTGTCAGCATAAACCGTGATTACTACCGGAATAATCATTCCCTGCTGGTCCTGAGTCTTGGCGTTGAACTGCTTACAGAAGTCCATGATGTTAACGCCCTTCTGACCGAGAGCAGGTCCTACTGGTGGTGCAGGTGTTGCATTTCCGGCCGCAATCTGAAGTTTAATGTAACCTTCGATTTTCTTAGCCATTGAAATCCGTCTCCTTTCTCCGTAGTTCCCAAAAGGAGCTACAGTTTATCTACCTGGCTGAACTCAAGTTCAACAGGCGTATCTCTTCCGAACATGGAAACCTTGACGGTGAGCACCTGCTTTTCCTTATTTATCTCGAGAACCTCTCCCATGAAGCTCTCAAAAGGTCCGCTGATAACTCTTACCGTATCGCCGACTTCCACATCCAGATCGATATACACTTTTTCTATTCCCATTCTTGCAACTTCCTCATCGGTAAGGGGAATAGGGTCGGAGCCATGACCTACGAATCCCGTCACGCCCTGCGTGTTTCTTACGAGATACCATGAGTCATTGGTAACTATCATCTTGATGATGACGTAGCCCGGGAACATCTTTCTGGTCTTGATCTTCCTCTGGCCGTCTTTAATCTCGACTCTGTCTTCTGTAGGCACGATAATATCCAGGATAAGGTCCTGCATACCACGGTTCTCAACCATCTTTTCGATATTTACTTTTACTTTGTTTTCATGACCCGAATAGGTATGTACGACGTACCATCTCGCCTGGCCGTCGCCTCTCACGCCTTCACCCTCAAGCGGGGAAATGACGTTAGTGTTTTCCATATCAGACATTATGCGCACCCTCTCTTTTAAAGCTTAGTCAAGAGTAATATTAAGCACGCCCTTAAGTGCAGCCAGCACACCGGTATCTATAAGCCAGTATCCCAGTGCGAAAACGGCGCATGTTGCTATTACCACTACGGTGAAGGAACCCAGCTCTTTCTTGGTAGGCCAGATAACCTTTCCCATCTCCTGCTTCACGCCTTTAAAGTATTCCTTGGCGCTGGTACGCTTCTTAGGATCTTTCTTTGCCTGAGCGTTGTTGTTAGCCATTTCAGAGCCTCCTTATTTAGTTTCTTTATGGAGAGTCTCTTTTCTGCAGAATTTGCAGTACTTCTTAAGCTCGAGACGATCCGGATCGTTTTTCTTGTTTTTCATGGTGTTATAGTTTCTCTGCTTGCATTCCGTGCAGGCAAGCGTTACCTTAACTCTCATTAAATCATCCTCCGTTTAAACTCAAAATTCAGAGCCGGAAACTCCAGCTCTGCTATAAATAATCATAAAGTTGCCTATTAAGTATACACGCAAGGCATATGCCTGTCAACTCATTTTTGCCTGAAAGCGTTTATTTATGCCGCCTGGGAGTCGGTTCCGGAAGTACCGCCGCCGACTGCCCCACCGGCATCATCACCGGCGGTTTCTTCGGGCACTTCTATTCCCATGGTCCTCTTGATATTGTTGACCGCTTCTCTTATGCTGTCCTCGTCCTGGAGAACCACGGAAGCGTATGCTCCTCCGGCAGCATAGCTCGGCTCATAGCCCGCATCGCCTATGATGCCCTGAGTCTCTATATCCCATCCCGACATATCCTTAAGCTGCATCTTTACCAGCGCTTTTATATCTTTCGCCGACATATTGAGTTCCACGTTGTCCTCTATGGAGCTCAGAATGGACGTGTACTTCGTAAGCAGGGTCGAGCTGGAAAGCACCTTGCTCAGTATGGCCTTGAGAACCTCCTGCTGGTTCCTGTTTCTCTGCAGGTCTCCGTCAGGGAAGGATTTCCTCTCTCTTGCGAAGGCCAGCGCCTGAGAACCGTTCAGCTCATTCTCTCCTTCATAGAACTGATAGTATACGCTCATTCCGTGGGTGACAAAGGTGTAGTCCGAATGAACGGTTATGCCTCCTATGGCGTCGACCAGAGTCTCCACGGTGGTGTAGTTTACCTTGGCGTAGTAGTTCATTTCGATACCGGTCAGCTTTTCCGCGGCCGCTATGGTGTCGTCTATTCCGTATATTCCGCTGTGAGTAAGCTTATCCCATGCTCCTCCCTGATTAGGGAACTCCACATAGTAGTCCCTCGGTATGGACGTGAGCAGTATCTTCTTGGTTTCAGGGTTGACCGTGGCTATCATGTTTACGTCGGATCTGGACTGAACCCCTATGGAGCCGCTTACGTCAAGTCCGCTTATGTAGACGTTGAACGGCTTCTTTGTAACGTTTACACGCTTTGATATATCTTCGCTTTCGACGCGAACGCGGATTTTCTTAAGAACCTTCGTGGAATCCTCAAAGGTTTCGTTGCCGTCCGCCGTAGTCTCGTAGTTGACCGCATTTATGAATATGACGTCGTGTTCCCCGGACAGAAGTCCGTCCGTAGCATCGGGGAGCGACATCGCATCCTCGAAGCTGACGCTCACACTCTCCAGCAACTTTTCCTCCGCCTGCTCAAAACCGTCGCCGTTTTCAAATGCGACTACCGTCCGGCCCTGAATGTCCTCAAGCTTATCAAAGGTATCGTCGTCCCTGACGAGCACGTAATACTCCTCGGCAGACGCTCCTATGCTGGTTATGCTGGAGAAAAATCCAAGGGTCGCGCCCAGGTAGAACGATCCCAGACCGTATCCCGCCGTTATGACAAGCGAGAGAACAAAGCAAAGGATTCTCCTGGACTTCTTAAAGCTTTTGAAAAAAAGCGCCGGAAACGTAATCAGAAACAGCACGGCCATTACTCCTAGGCCTATGAGCAAAGTCTTAATGTCAAGAATGTCAGCGTACAGCACAAACGCGGCTACCGCAACGGTAAGCAGCGCATACAGCACAGCCCATTTCCTGGTGAAGCCGGCAAATCCGCCCTTCTTTCTGTTGTCATACCCATATCCCTTTTTATATCTGTCACTTCTCATTATTATAATCCCCCGATTCTATCTCAAAACATTAGTCCATCTATTTTACTATCAAATATATATTTTGTCGAGACGATATATAAAATTTAAGATTTGTTAAGGATTGGCTCTGAATGCAGGTTATATGGCAAAAAGGTTGGTAAGGAGTTGGTGTGAGATAATTATATCAGCCGACTGTTTCAAACATTTTATCATTATAGTCTGCTTTGGTTGAACGATATTCTACCTTTCGCCGTGTTTTGCCCGATTCGGTTGAAAAGTATGGACAGATTCCGGTTCATATGAAGGGTAGAGATGCGAAAAAGTAAACCAACATCGTGTGAAGCCTGTAAATGGTTGAATTTTATTAAACTGAATTGCAGATTTGCCCGGAAAAAGTTGAACTGAGTGTTCGGATAACCCCGGGCGCACTAAAAGAGCCCGCAGCTTATGCCGCAGGCTCTCAGTTGTTCCTTTATTACGTAAGAACCAATTATTCGATGATCTCGGTTACTACTCCGGATCCTACTGTTCTTCCGCCTTCTCTGATTGCGAATCTCAGTCCTTCCT
>CALXBQ010000054.1 GCA_944386595.1 uncultured Clostridia bacterium | reverse complement strand
CTGCGTCCACCACTCACAGACAGCTTTCCGAGGAGGATCAGCTGAAGGGCGGAATACTTCCTGAGCTCATCAGAGTTTCCGTGGGATGCGAGAACATCGAGGATATTATTGCAGATTTTGATCAGGCTCTTAAGAAGGTGAAGTAGATGAAGAAGCCTTTGATAGGAATTTCGACCCTGCTGTTTAAGGACGTGACCGGCGCGACGCCGGCAAATCCGATGACAGGCAGATTTTTTGCAAATCGCAGCTTCGTAAGGTCGGTTATTGAAGCGGGAGGAGTGCCCGTACTTCTTCCGGGCACCTTCGACAAAGCCTGCATCGACGAGTATTTAGAACTTTGCGACGGATTTATAATGGTCGGCGGCCCTGATGCCAATCCGGTGCTATTCGGCGAAGAGCCGTCGGAAAAGGCGAGAATGGGAAACACTACCGTGGATATGCACGACACTGCGATGATTCGCGCCGTTCTTGCTATGGACAAGCCGATTCTCGGAGTCTGCCGCGGAATGCAGATGCTCAATCTCGCCATGGGCGGCACAATATATCAGGACCTGAGCGAATACGAGGAGGAGCTTAAGGCCGGCCTTAAAAACGGAAGCTCCCTGACAGGACCGACGGGAGAGCCCAGGATTCTTCTTCACCGCCAGCCAGGCCCGGAGGGCGATCCGTATCATATGGTAAAGACCGTTCCGGGAACAAAGACTGCCGAAATCTTCGGCGAAAAGGTTGCCGTAAACAGCCACCACCATCAGGCAGTAAAAGATCCTGCTCCGGGAGCGGTAATTTCGGCGTCGGCAATGGACGGCGTAGTGGAGGCGGTAGAGTTTCCGGACAAGCGGTTCGCCGTGGGACTCCAGTGGCACCCTGAGATAATGACGAGCTTCGTAGGCGGCGGCTTTGCCGCGGAGCAGCTGAAGGTTTTCGAAGCCCTTATAGCGGCTGCAAGGCGGTAGGCGCGGTTTTTGACAGCGAGCCGGGCTTGCTGGCGGCGGTTCCGCTGTGGTTTCCGGCGGCGGCTCGATTGGACTTGCTGGCGGCGACTCAGGCAGCTCTCCTGCGGCGGTTTGACAAGAAGGACGGAAATGCGCCTTCAGGTCAAGGCGAAATTTGACAAAATTCAATACGTGACACCAAAAGGTCAAGGAATTTTCAGGACATAGAGCCGAATTCCTTGACCTTTTTAATTGCGGAGCTACGAAAGGTCAAGAATCGCCTTGACCTTGTATTGCTTTGGGCGTCAGGAGGTCAAAGCGACAGCAGTTCAGGGCATGATGGCCCGCAGAATCAGCTCGAGTGTGGGCCAGATGGCGGTGTGGCAAAAGAATGGCCCACAAAATCGGCTCAAGTGTGGGCCAGACGGCGGTGTGGCAAAAGAATGGCCCACAGAATCGGCTCAAGTGTGGGCCAGACGGCGGTGTGACGAAAGAATGGCCCGCAGAATCGGCTCAAGTGCGGGCCAGATGGCAGTGTGGCGGAAAAATGGCCCGCAGAATCAGCTCGAGTGTGGGCCAGACGGCGGTGTGACGAAAGAATGGCCCGCAGAATCAGCCCGAGTGCGGGCCAGATGGCAGTGTGACGAAAGAATGGCCCGCAGAATCAGCTCGAGTGCGGGCCAGATGGCAGTGTGGCGGAAAAATGGCCCGCAAAATCAGCCAGAGTGTGGGCCAGACGGCGGTGTGACGAAAGAATGGCCCGCAGCACCGGAAAACGTATGCAGCGGGAGATAGCGCGGCAGCCGCAGCGCAGAGGGGCCTTTGTGTAGATATTGTGAAAAATGGATATGGGTGTTGACATACGGTCCGGCAGATGGTAATATGCTTAAAGAATTTTAATTAAAATATTTTAAATAAAATTCTTTAGTTAAAAAAATAAAAGTAAATTGCGCGTTCACGAAGCGCAAAATATGAAAAAGAAACGGAGATTTTAAAAATGACTTTTGAAATGGTTAAGGAAGCAATGATTAACACTTTAGGCTGCGATGAGGAGAAGATTACTCCGGAAGCGCTTTTGGCAGACGACCTCAACATCGACTCTCTCGATGCGGTTGAGCTGGTAATGGCAATCGAAGACGAAATCGGAACGAAGATTCCTGACGAGGAGCTTGGAAAGCTCAAGAGCGTGAAGGACATCTGCGACTGCGTGGACAAATACAGAGGATAGTGATTTAAAGATGAATGTTGAGGAAATAAAGGAGCTCATTCAGACTTTTGCGGAATCCGGACTTGAGGAGATCGAGGCGGAATTTGACGGGAACAGGTTGTACCTGAAGAGAAGCGCGGATGCGCAGGCGCAGGTCGCACCGGCAAATATCCCGGGGTTCTGCCCGAATACTGTATACACCGGATGGGGCGCGCAAATCGGCCAGGGATTACAGACCGGCCAGGGCGCGCAAATCGGCCAGGGATTACAGACCGGCCAGGGCACCCATGACATCACCAACGGCTCCGGCGGAGCTGGCGGGATTGGCGTCGATGCGTCCGGCACAGTAAAGTCCACCGCGGCAGTCGGAGAAGGCGAGGCAAACACGGAGATGGTGAAAGCTCCTCTGGTGGGAATCTTTTATGAAGCTCCGGCGCCGGGAGAGGAGCCGTTCGTAAAAGAAGGCCAGAAGGTGAAGAAGGGCGACGTGCTCTGCGTCATCGAGGCCATGAAGATGATGAATGAGCTTAAGGCAGACGTTGACGGAACGGTGAAAAAGGTGGACGTGAAAGACGGAGACGCCGTAGAGTTTGGTCAGGTTCTGTTTGAGGTGGAGAGATGTTAAAGAGAGTGCTGGTGGCAAACCGGGGCGAGATAGCGGTGAGAATAATAAGGGCGTGCATGGAGATGGGAATCGAAACCGTAGCCGTGTACTCGGAAGCCGACAAAGACGCCCTGCATACGGTTCTTGCGGACAAGGCCGTCTGCATAGGGGCTCCGCCGGCAAAGGACAGCTATCTCAACATAGGAAATATAATTGAAGCGGCAAAGGTTACCGGGTGTGACAGCGTCCACCCGGGATTCGGATTTCTGTCCGAGAACAGCAAGTTCGCCGAGATTTGTGAAGACAACAGCCTTATTTTCATAGGGCCGCCCCCCGCCGCCATCGCCCTCATGGGCGATAAGGCGGCGGCGCGGGAATGCGCGCGCACCGCGCGCGTTCCCGTGGTGCCGGGCACGGCAGGGACGTGCGCCGGCCCGGCAGAGGCGGCTGCGGCGGCGAAAGCCTGCGGCTTTCCGGTCCTCCTTAAGGCCGCCGCAGGAGGCGGAGGCAGGGGCCTCCGCCGTGTCAATACGGAAGCTGACATAGAAGCCGCCTTCAGGGCGGCTTCGTCGGAAGCTGAAAGCGCTTTTGGCGACGGATCCATGTACGTAGAAAAATTCATAGAAAACCCTCGCCATATCGAAGTTCAGATCCTTGCCGACAAATTTGGAAACGTGGTGCATCTGGGAGAAAGAGACTGTTCTATGCAGAGAAGGAACCAGAAGCTTATAGAGGAGGCGCCGGCCGCGAAACTGAGCGGCGAGACGGCCAGGTCCATGAGAGAGGCCGCCGTAAGGGCGGCAAAGGCCTGCGGATACGTGGGAGCCGGAACCTGCGAGTTTGTGGTGGACAGGGACGAGAACTTCTACTTCATAGAGATGAATACGAGAATCCAGGTGGAGCATCCGGTAACGGAAGCCGTCACCGGAATCGACATCGTTAAGGAACAGATAAAGATTGCTTCGGGAGAAAAGCTTTCCTTTACTCAGGACGACGTCGAGTTCAGAGGGCACGCCATAGAGTGCAGAATCACGGCAGAGAACGTTTCGGACGGATTCAGACCGTGTCCGGGGAAGATAGAATTTCTCCATTTTCCGGGAGGTCCGTCGGTGAGAGTGGACAGCGCCATATACGACGGCTGTGAAATAAGTCCGTACTACGACTCCATGATAGGCAAGATTATAGTTCACGGAGAAAACAGGGCCGACGCCATAAGGAAGATGAGAAGAGCACTTTCGGAAACCGTGATAAACGGAGTGAAGACCACGCTCCCGCTGTCTCACCTTATCATGTACGATCCGGAATTTCTGAGAGGCGGCTTCGATACGGGATTTCTGGAGAGACGGCTGCCTGAGCTTCTGGACATATACAGGAAGGCGGGTGGAGATAATTGAACCCCTTTGCGAGAAAAAAGCAGCTTTTGTCGGCGCTTAAGGACATAAAGGACGACAACAACCCTGTAACCTGCAAGGGCTGCGGGGAAAAGTATGGCGAAAGAGAGCTCAGAGAAAACATGTACGTGTGCCCCGTCTGCGGAAGGCATTACAGAGTGAGCGCGCCGTACAGGATAAAGACCACCGTGGACAAAGGTACCTTTAAAGAGATATGCAGAAGCATAACCTCCGGGGATCCTCTGGACTTTCCGGGATACGGCGAGAAGCTTTCCGAGGCGAGGAAAAAGACCGGACTTCGGGAGGCCGTAATATGCGGAACCGGAAGGATAGACGGGATAAAGGCGGTTCTCTGCTTCATGGACAGCAGATTTTTCATGGGAAGCATGGGAAGCGCGGTTGGAGAGAAAATCACCAGATGCTTTGAGTATGCGGCGAGAAAGAAACTTCCGGCAGTGGTATTTGCCACGTCGGGAGGAGCAAGGATGCAGGAGGGTATTTTGTCTCTCATGCAGATGGCAAAGACCAGCGCCGCGGTTTCAGCTCACGGGGAGAAGGGACTTCTCTTCATATCCGTCATGACCGATCCCACCACGGGAGGAGTGACCGCAAGCTTTGCAAGCCTGGGAGACATAATCCTTGCGGAGCCGGGAGCATTAATAGGCTTTGCGGGACCACGGGTCATCGAGCAGACCATAGGTCAGGAACTTCCCGAAGGATTTCAGAGAGCCGAGTACCTTCTGGAGCACGGACAGATAGACGCCGTGGTCGACAGAAGGGAGCTTAAAAAGACTCTCGGCGACATACTGAGGCTTCACGGAAAACCCGAAAGGAGGAAGAGCTCATGATAAGCGCGGCAGAAAGAGTGCTCATGGCGAGAGCCCCTGAAAGGCCCGTGGCTTCGGACTACATAGAAAACATACTGGACGGGTTCATACCTCTTGCGGGAGACAGGCTTCACGGCGAGGATAAAAGCATCCTTGCCGGAATCGGAAGTCTCGACGGGATACCGGTTACCGTGATAGGTCAGCTTAAAGGAAGGACCATAGAGGAAAACATAGAAAGACGGTTCGGAATGGCAAGCCCCGAAGGTTACAGAAAGGCCCAGAGGCTTATGAAACAGGCGGAAAAATTTCACCGCCCTGTAATAACATTTGTGGATACCCCGGGAGCATATCCCGGAATCGAGGCGGAAGCCGGCGGTCAGGGCGAGGCCATAGCGAGGAGCATCGCCCTCATGTCAAGGCTGAAAACTCCCTGCATATCGGTTTTCATAGGAGAGGGAGGAAGCGGCGGAGCTCTGGCTCTTGCGGCGGGAGACAGGATTATCATGCTGGAAAACAGCATATTTTCAATACTCTCTCCGGAAGGGTTCGCATCCATACTGTGGAAGGATTCCTCCCGCTGGGAGGAGGCGGCGGAGACCATGAAGCTCACGGCTTCCGACCTTAAGGAGCTGGGAGTGTGCGACGTAATCGTACCTGAACCTGCGGGCGGGGTAACCCTTGAAACGCCGAAGGTTTTCGGGAAAGTGAGAGAGGAGCTCATAAAGGCTCTCACGGAGCTTTCGGGAATTTCTCCCGAAAAGCTTGTCGAAAAGCGTTACAGACGGCTTCGGATGATAGACAGGGCCGCAAAGAGGCCTTCCGAAGAAAAGAAAGATATGTAAAAAATCGGAGGTAGAAATTTGGCAGGAATTAAAATTACGGGAATCGGCGGGTCAAAGGGTGAAAAATCCGTGACCAACTTCGACCTGGCGAAGACGGTGGATACTTCCGATGAGTGGATAAGATCCAAGACCGGAATAGTGTCCAGATACTTCGCCGGAGAAAGGACCAACGCCGATATGGCTCTTGAGGCGGGGGAAAAAGCCATGAAGGACGCAGATGCGAAGCCGCAGGAAATAGGACTTCTCATAGTCTGCACCTTTACTCCCGACGACAGAACGCCGGGAGTGGCGTGCGAGGTTTCGGGAAGACTGGGGCTTTCGGAAAACGCGCTCTGTCTCGATGTGAACGGAGCCTGCTCCGGATTTATATACGGATGCATACTGGCAAACGGTTTCCTTTCGTCACGGACAGGAGCGAAAAAGGCTCTGGTAATAGGAAGCGAGAAAATCTCTCCTCTACTTAATATGGACGACAGATCGACCTGCGTTCTCTTCGGCGACGGAGCGGGAGCCGCGGTGCTGGAATACGACGAAGACGCGGACTTCTTCTCGGTTTACGGCTGTATCTCGGACAGAGAGGTTTTAGGATGCGGCTCCGGGAACGCAAGCATTCACATGGCGGGTCAGGAGGTCTACAGGTTCGCAGTTAACAAGAGCTCGGAGGCCACCAAGACCCTTATGACGGGAAACGATATTTCGGAGAAGGACGTTGATCACTTTGTCTTTCATCAGGCCAACGAGAGGATAATAGCAAGCAGCATAGCAAGACTTGGACTTCCGAAGGAGAAGTTCTTCGTAAACGTATCGGAATACGGCAACACCTCTGCTGCCAGCGTGCCTCTTGCCATGGCGGACATGAGAGATAAGGAGATTTTGAAGGAAGGTCAGAAGCTCATCTGCACAGGCTTTGGCGCAGGACTGACCTACGGAAGCATGTATATTCAGTTTGGAAAATAGTTGAAGTTATGAGGATAAACGAGTTATTAGGAATCAAATACCCTGTATTTCAGGGAGGAATGGCAAACATTTCGGACGGAGCTTTTGCGGCAGCCATATCGGAGGCCGGAGCCCTGGGTATAATCGGAGCGGGCGGCATGAACGCGGAGGCTCTCGCGGAGCAGATAAAAATCTGCAAGGATAGGACGGATAAGCCTTTCGGAGTCAACATCATGCTGATGAATCCCGACGCCGATAGAATGGCGGAAATCGCCGCCGGGGAAGGCGTGGCGGTAATCACCACGGGAGCGGGAAATCCGGGCAAATACATGAAGATGTGGAACGATGCGGGAATAAAGGTTTTCCCTGTTGTTTCCGGAGTGGCACTCGCAAGGAGACTGGAGGATTCGGGAGCATTCGGCATAATCGCAGAGGGCTGTGAAAGCGGAGGCCATATAGGCGAGCTTACTACCATGGCACTGGTGCCTCAGGTGGTCGATGCGGTAAAGATACCGGTAATCGCCGCAGGAGGAATAGCGTCGGGAAGGCAGATGGCGGCAGCCTTTGCACTCGGAGCGTGCGGCATTCAGGCGGGAACCATGTTCCTCGTGAGCAGTGAATGTCCCGTACATGAAAACTACAAGGAAGCGGTGATAGCAGCAAGGGATACGGGAACTGCCGTGACGGGAAGAAGCGCCGGGGCTCCGGTGAGAGTTCTGAAGAACGCCATGGTAAGGGAGTATCTGAAGTTGGAAAAAGAGGGCGCGGACCTTATGGAGCTTGAAAAGTTCACATTGGGCTCCCTTCGCCGCGCAGTAAAGGACGGGGACACGAAGACAGGCTCCGTCATGGCCGGTCAGGTATCGGGAATGCTGAAGGAAATCCGTCCTGCGGCGGAGATACTTGAGAATCTGATGAAGGAATACGAAAATGTCAGGATCTAAATTCAGCCAACTTACGGTGCCCCTGATTCAGGGCGGCATGGGAGTGGGAATTTCCCTGGGAGGTCTGGCGGGAGCGGTGGCAAGGGAAGGTGCAATGGGCGTCATCTCCACGGCCTCCATAGGCTTTACCGAAAAGGATTTCTACGAAAACCCGGCGGAGGCATCGGAAAGAGCGCTGAGGCGGGAGATAAGAAAAGCGAGAGAAATATCGGAAGGAAAGGGCATGGTTGCCGTTAACGCCATGTCCGTCACAACGGATTATGCGCGTTTGGTTAAGGCGGCGGCCGATGAAGGAATAGATGCGGTAATATCAGGAGCCGGGCTTCCTACGGAGCTTCCGGAACTGTTAACGGGGAGCGGCGCTCTGGCGATTCCCATCGTTTCAAGCGCAAAGGCGGCAAAGGTCATAACCGGGCTTTGGAAGAGGCACCACGGATATACTCCCGACGCCATAGTGGTGGAGGGCCCGAAGGCGGGAGGCCACCTGGGCTTTGACAGAGAGGATCTTGTGGGCGGAACATGCCCGCCTCTTACGGAAACCGTCGCGGAGGTCAGCAGGCTTTTTCCCGAAATTCCGGTCTTTGGCGCCGGAGGTGTGAGATCCCCTGAAGACGTGAAGGCCGTCATGGATGCGGGAGCGTGCGGAGTTCAGGTAGCCACGCCTTTCATACTGACTGAGGAGTGCGATGCGTCGGAGGGCTTTAAGAGAGCCATAGCGGAAGCCGGAGAAGACGATATATTCATTCTTAAAAGTCCCGTGGGAATGCCGGGAAGAGGGCTGAAGACGCCTTTGACCGAGGCTGTTGCAGCGGGAAGAAGGTTTCCGCCGTCAAAGTGCGTAAGATGTATAAGGACGTGCAACCCGGCAGAAACCCCGTACTGCATAACAGAAGCGCTGAAAAACGCATACCTTGGCAACAGGGAAACGGGACTCTTCTTTTCCGGAGAGTCGGGAGCGTATATAAATGAAATAAAAACCGTAAAGCAGGTGGTGAAGAGCCTGTTTGGAAAGGACGGAATATGAAGACAGGATTTTTGTTCGCGGGACAGGGAAGCCAGCACCCGGGAATGGGAACGGATCTCTACGAAAAGTATCCCGAATTCAGAAAGGTTTTCGACCTGCTGACAGAGGAAGAAAGGGAGGCGGCATTTAACGGAAGCCCCGAGGCCCTTTCCGATACGAGAATCACTCAGCCGGTAATGGTAGCCATGGAGATAGGAATTGCCGAAATCCTTTCGGGCCGCGGAGTCAGGGCAGACATGGCGGCGGGACTCAGTCTGGGAGAGTACAGCGCACTTGCCTGCGCAGGAGTTTTCACGGCAGAGGAGGCCGTAAACATCGTCCGTGTAAGAGGAAGAGCCATGGCCGAAGCGTCTAAGGGAATAGACTGCGGAATGGCGGCGGTGCTGGGACTTTCGCCGGATGAAGTGAGAGAATGCTGCGAAAAGGCGACCCGGGATACGGGTTCTACGGCTGAAGCCGTAAACTTCAACTGCCCTGGACAGATTGTAATCTCGGGAGAAGCGGCAGCCGTATCAAAGGCCTGTGATATTGCAAAGGAAAAGGGAGCTAAGAGAACCATGCCCCTTCCGGTGAGCGGACCTTTCCATACAGTGTTTATGGAGCCTGCGTCCCGGGTTCTTGCGGAGGTCTTTAACGAAACGGAATTCGGAAAGCCTGAGATTCCGGTGGTCACCAACGTAACGGGGAAAGCCCTCGGCGAATATGACGATATTGCCGCAAATCTTGTAAAGCAGGTCAAGTCGCCTGTTCTCTTTCAGGATTCTCTCCGTTATATGGAGGAAAAGGGCGTGAAGGTGTTCATAGAGATAGGACCGGGCAAGGCTCTTTCAGGCTTTGTCAGAAAGACATGCTCCAGGGACTCGGTAATCCTGAACGCAGAGACGGCGGAGGATATAGAAAACCTATTGGAAAAGCTTAAGGAGATAAGATGAAGACAGCGATAGTGACGGGTGCGGGAAGAGGCATAGGCAGAGCGACGGCCGTAAGGCTTGCCGGGCCTGACGTGACCCTTATCATAAACTACAACAGCAGCAGCCGGGGAGCAGATGAGACCGCAGAGCTGTGCCGTGAAAAAGGCGCGGAGGTGGTAACCGTTCAGGCCGACGTGTCAAAGGCTTCGGACTGCGACAGGCTGGTCTCGGCCGCCCTTGAAAAGACGGGGCGCATAGACGTTCTCGTGAACAATGCGGGAATCACGAGAGACGGACTTCTGATGAGAATGAGCGAAGAGGATTTTGACGACGTAATAGCAGCCAACCTCAGAGGAACGTTTCTCATGATGAAGGCGGTAAGCGGAATCATGCTCAGGCAGAAATACGGCCGCATAGTTAATCTTGCGAGCGTGGTGGGAATCACAGGCAATGCCGGACAGGTCAACTACTCGGCCAGCAAGGCGGGAATTTCCGCTCTGACAAGGTCCTTTGCCCAGGAGATAGCAAGGAAGGGAATCACCGTAAACGCCGTGGCTCCCGGATTCATAAACACCGCAATGACGGAGGCAATGACGGAGACGGCGATGAAGGCTGCCGTAGACACAATCCCTATGGGACGGCCGGGAGAGCCTGAGGACGTTGCCGAGCTCATAGCGTTTCTTGCGGGAGACGGCGCAAAATATATCACCGGCCAGACCATCTGTGTCGACGGCGGAATGTGCATGAGGTAGGAAAGATGAAGAGAAGAGTTGTAATTACAGGCATGGGAGCCGTGTCCCCCATAGGCTGCGGTGTGGACAGAATGTGGGAAAACGCCGGAAACGGCGTATGCGGAATAGACTATATAAAGAGCTTCGATACGGAAGGAATGGCGGTGAAGATTGCGGCAGAGGCTTCGGACTTTGACCCGTCCTCCATCATGGACAAGATGCAGGCAAGGCGTACCGCCAGATTCACCCAGTTCGCCCTTGCGGCGGCAAAGGAGGCTTTCACTCAGAGCGGTCTCGACATGAGCGCAGAGGATCCGTCAAGGTTCGGCGTCAATCTGTCCAGCGGAATCGGCGGACTTCCGGTAATAGAAGCAGAGCACGAGAAGGGAATGAAGAGAGGTTTTGACAGAGTATCCCCCCTCTTTGTCCCTATGGCCATAACCAACATGGCGGCCGGTATGGTTGCCATTGAATACGGCTTCAAGGGAAGTTGTCAGTGCATAGTGACGGCCTGCGCCTCCGGAACTAACGCTATTGGCGAGGCTTTCAGAAAGATAAGAGACGGATACCTTGACTGCTGCATGACGGGGGGAAGCGAAAGCTGCATATCGCCTCTCGGAATCGGCGGATTTACGTCCATGAAAGCTCTGACCGAGGCTGAGGACCCGAAGAGAGCGTCCATACCTTTCGACGCAGAGAGAAGCGGATTCGTAATGGGAGAAGGCGCAGGAGTTCTCATTCTGGAGGAATATGAGCACGCAAAGGCAAGAGGCGCGGATATTCTGGCGGAGGTCATCGGTTACGGAGACAGCTGTGACGCCAATCACATGACGGCGCCGCTGGAAGACGGAAGCGGAGCGGCCCTCTGCATGAAAAACGCCCTTGCAGACGGGGGAATCGCTCCGGAGGACATCGGATACATAAACGCTCACGGAACCTCGACTCCTATGAACGACCGCTGCGAGACGGCGGCGGTAAAGCTGGCCTTCGGCAATCACGCGTATAAGCTTATGATGTCGTCCACAAAATCAATGACGGGACACCTTCTCGGCGCTTCCGGCGGAGTGGAGGCAATTCTCACCGTTATGGCGCTTAAGGACGGATTCGTTCCGCCTACCGCCGGATACGAAAAGCCGGACCCGGACTGCGACCTTGACATGGTTCCGAACAAGGGAAGAAAGGCAGACATAGAGTACGCCATGTCGAATTCCCTGGGCTTCGGCGGCCATAACGCATCAGTTGTTTTCAGGAGGTACGAATAATGAAGCTGAGTTCCGACGAAATCAAGAAGATACTGCCTCACAGATACCCGTTTCTGATGGTGGATAAGATTATAGATATGGAACCGGGAAAGTGGGCCAAGGGAATCAAGTGCGTCTCCGCGGGAGAACACTACTTCACCGGTCACTTTCCGGAAAAGCAGGTTATGCCGGGTGTTCTCATAATGGAAGCCCTTGCCCAGACGGGAGCCGTGGCTCTTTTGTCACAGCCTGAAAACCGGGGAAAGCTGGCCGTGTTCGGAGGCATCAAAAACTGCCGTTTCAAGCAGCAGGTGGTTCCAGGAGACGTGCTGGAGCTCTACTGCGAGCTGACCGCATTCAGAGGCCCTGTAGGATACGGAAAGTGCACAGCCCGGGTAGACGACAGGATCGTCGCCATGGGGGAGATTACCTTTGCACTTGCTAATTGAAGTTTTTCGTGATTTCTGATAAAATTATTGGCGGAGGAAAGATGTAATGCTGGAACAGAGATTTGCAGAGATATACACGAAATTCAAGCTCAGCCTGTACGCGAAGGTTTTCGGACAGTTTAACGACAGGAAGGAAGGACTTTCCGCCGTGGAGGTTTTCTGCGTAGAGGTCATATACGCTCTGGGAAGCCCTACGGTTAACGAGTTTGCAGGTTTCTGCAAGCTTTCGGCTCCCAACGCCGCATATAAGATCAACAATCTCGTGAGAAAGGGCTATATCACCCGCGTTCGCAGCACCGAGGACAAGAGGGAATATCACCTCAACGTCACCGAAAAATACATGAAGGATTACGGCATCACCTACGACTATATGAACGTGGTGATGAAGAGGATAAGAGAGAGATTTTCTCCTGAAGAGGTAGAGCAGCTTGAGGAGATCCTCGACGTTATTTCAACGGAGCTGATGCCTGAGGTAAAGCTGAACAGAAACTTTGACGCTCTGGGAAGACATCCTCAGGACGGGGGAGACGAGTAATGGTTCATATCGGAAACAGCTGGGACGACCTGCTTAAGGACGAATTTGACAAGGACTACTATCTGAAGCTTAGACAGTTTCTCATAGGGGAATATAAGAACCACACCGTGTACCCTGATATGCACGACATATTCAACGCTCTGGTGAACACTCCCTACGAGGACGTGAAGGTGGTTATCCTGGGGCAGGATCCCTATCACGAGCCGGGACAGGCTCACGGAATGTGCTTTTCCGTAAAGCCGGGGGTTAAGACCCCGCCGTCCCTTGTGAATATATATAAGGAGCTTAAGGACGACCTGGGAATAGAGCCCCATTCAGGCGGTTATCTCATGAAGTGGGCGAAGCAGGGAGTTCTTCTCATGAACACCTGTCTCACCGTGAGAGAGCATCAGGCAGGTTCCCACAGGAACAAAGGCTGGGAGATTCTCACCGATAAAATAATAGAGCTTCTCAACCAGCGTGAGAAGCCAATGGTTTTCATATTATGGGGAGCCAACGCCAAGTCAAAGATTCCCCTTATCACGGGAAAGCAGCACCTGATTCTCACAGGCGCTCATCCGAGTCCTCTGTCGGCGTACAACGGATTCTTCGGCGGAAGATATTTCTCGCGGGCCAACGAGTTTCTCGTTTCCACTGGCCAGGAGCCTATCGACTGGAACCTTGGGGAGTGATGCTTGCGACGCGGTTATCACGGCGCAAAGATATCACGCAGTATCGATATCACGCAGGCGGCTCGTAATTATCCTTTTTGAGCTGAAAATCGTTTTTCAGGATAACGAATTTCATACTTAATTTACGAAAATGAACGAACAGGTATAACAAAGCCTTTGAAACAGGGGGCTGAGTTATACCTGTTTTGCTGTAATCGGTTTAAAAGGTTGAAATTCGTTATCCCGTTTTGCAGTTTTTGCGATAATAGGATAATCACCATCGCGACAGCCGTATTACAGGTCAAGTCAGAGCCTGTCTATAGTCGGTTTAACGTGATAAAATTCACAAAGCCTCCGGTATTCTTCCAGAGCTTTTCTGCTTTTCGGGGAATCCGGGCTGCCCGTTTTGACGGCTTTGATCATTATGTTTCTCGCCGTGTGCTCAAGGCTGGTAAATTCTATCATGGCAACGTCGTAGCCCTTCGACTCCAGCTTGAGACCCCTGAGACCGTCGGTCAGGTATTCCGTCAGCCTGTCCCTGAGGATTCCGTACTTCAGCATGGGCTGATGAATCTCGTTTTTTATCTGCTTAAAGAGCTCGTGCTGACAGCACGGCACGGACAGAATGACGCGGCTGTTCCACGACACGGCGTTTATAAGTGCGTAGTCGGTAGCGGTGTCGCAGGCGTGAAGGGTGACCACAATGTCCGCCCCTTCCGATTTGAAGTCTGCAATGTCGCCGACCATGAACCTGAGTCCGTCGTAGCCCAAATCCTTTGCCACGCCGGAGCAGAAGGATATGACGTCCTTCTTGAGGTCGAGGCCGATTATGTCAACGTCCCGCTTTTTCATATCGTGGAGATAGTGGTAGAGGGCGAAGGTGAGATAGGCCTTGCCGCAGCCGAAGTCGATGATTCTCACCGTCCTGTCCTTTGGCAGGTATTCGTAAACGTCCTCTACGATTTCGAGGTAGCGGTTTATCTGGCGGAACTTGCCGTAAGACCGCTGAAAAACATTTCCCTTTTCGTCCATTACACCGAGGCGCACGAGAAAGGCTGCCGGCTCTCCTTCGGGAATGACGTGGTTCTTCTTCCTGTTGTGGGAAAGCTCCAAAGCCGGCATGTCCTTAGTTGCCGGGCCCGTCGTGATGTGGGGCCTTTCAGGCTTTGAGCACAAAATGTGCATATCTTCGTCCGCAGTGAAAACGTCGGCCTGCTTGAATTCTTCCGTGAGAAGCTTAAGAGCCAGAGCTTCCGCCCGTCTGGCATCGAGATTCTCGTGAGTCACCTTCTTCTCAAAGGTAAACTCCGCCTGATAGGAGATTTCCCCTTTGATCTGCACCGGCCTTACGGTCACCTTCCTGCACTCGCAGGATTTGCGCCTTTTGCCGCTTATAATCATCTTAATCAGCCGTCCGCTGTTAAAAACGCGGCCGACGGTATCTTCAAGTCTGTTCATAATCTTTATTTCCTCCCGGCAGTACGATTATCCCCTATTTTGGAGGAAAAGTAAAGGGATAAACCGGGCATATCCAATGCAGTGTTGATAAACGACGGCTTTCTTAGTAAAATAAGGGTGACTTTATAAAAGGATTTTGAATCGGCAGGAGAGTGATTTCCGTGACAGAGAGGAAGAAAAGAAAGGAGAAGGACGGCAGAATCGCGTCAAAGAAAAGGTTATTCCAGAATTTCGGCGCGGTATTTTGCGTGATACTCGCCGTTTTGGGAGTGTGTCTGGTCGTGTTCAGGGATCAGCTCGACGAAGAGGCGAGGACGATGTATCTCTTTATCGGTTTTTTACAGACGGTTATGAGTCTGATTGCGCTGCTCATGGGAGTTCTGCTTCCGGAAGAGGGCAAAGAGCTGACCGGCAGGGCGAAAAAGATAATGAAGGTCATTGCGGCTTTAGCCATGCTGGGAGGGAAGGGAACCAGCGGTGTTGCCGCGTACAACATGCTTAACGGCACGGTCATTCTTCAGAGATTCTGGGAGCCTGCGTGGTTTTTGGCGTGGCTGCTTTTAGAGGGTATGATTCTCTGGTTCTACCCGGCGGGCGGAGCCCTTGGCATAATGGTGGCTCTGTCCATAGCGTTTCTCATCGCGCTGATAGGAACGTCCATCGGCTGGAGCATAATGTACAGAAAGGAAACGGATACCCTGAAATGGTATTTGATCGTGGGCCCGAGCCTTTTTATACTCCTTTTGTTCGGAATCGTATTTCTCATTACATTTATAGACGAAGTGAGACGGGAGCCTGCGCTTACGGAAAAGCTTGACGATGCCAGAACGGAGATAGAAAGAGCTCTGGAGGACTACGAGGACGGAAGCTACAGTGAAGAGGCCATAGACACTTCGCGAATGACCATGGACGACATAATCGGCATGCTGAAAAACGACGTGGGTGGAGACGTCTATTACTGCTGGGTTCCCGGCGATGACGACATTATAAGCGTTACGGCATGGAACGACGAAAGCGACGATGTCTACGTATACCGGTTCACAAAGAGTGACGATACGTACGTCCTTGATATGGGCTTTATATCGACCAGTCTGACAAAAGACGACGTTGAGGGGAAAGAGCACGGCGTGATTCCCGCCGTGATTCCGGACGAATAGTTTTTGACAGCGCGCCGCCGGACGGATTATAATATAAGTCAGTTTAAAGTGAAGTAATAAAGCGAGGAGATAAAAATGGACAGCAACAAACGTCCGGACGATATGGTCCGCATCACGACAAAAGAAGCCGCAGAGGCTTTCATCGACGAACAGGTAAAGGCGGTAAGAGAGCAGGTTGGAGATAAGAAGGTACTTCTGGCCCTTTCGGGAGGCGTGGATTCCTCCGTGGTAGCGGCGCTGCTAATTAAGGCCATAGGAAAGCAGCTGGTCTGCGTTCACGTAAATCACGGTCTTCTCAGAAAAGGAGAGCCGGAGCAGGTCGTAGAGGTTTTCAGAAATCAGATGGACGCAAATCTGGTTTACGTAGACGCCGTAGACAGATTCCTTGACAAGCTGGCGGGAGTCGACGATCCCGAAACCAAGCGCAAGATTATCGGCGCCGAGTTCA